>JABHAA010000066.1 GCA_018674495.1 Rhodospirillaceae bacterium
ATCATCGTGCTCGGCGGCGTCCTCAATCAGTTCATCGCCAAGAAGCGCGGCGCCTCGGCGCCCCGAATTGCGACTGGACGGTTTTCCGAATTTATCCGGCTTGCAGGGCTTTATCCTGATGCCAAGCTGGTTTTTACCGGCGGCTCGGGCTCATTAAGCAACCCAGATATCAAGGAAGCTGAGTTTGCGGCGCCGCTGCTCGAATCCTGGGGGCTGGATATCGGGCGCGTGACCTTCGAGGCGGACAGCCGCAACACCTTTGAGAACGCTATATTCTCCAAAGCCCTGGTAAAGCCGAGCCCGGATGACAAATGGATACTCATCACTTCGGCGTTTCATATGCCGCGCGCCATGGGCGTGTTCCGGGCCGCCGGCTGGAACGTGTTGCCGGCGCCGGTCGAATATGTGACCACCGGCGAAGAACGCTTATTCGCGCTGCAGTTCAGTTTTCGCACCGGAATTAACGCATTTTCTCGGGCCGTTCACGAATGGTTAGGATTATTCTTCTATTGGCTTACAGGGCGAACCGATACCCTTATCCCGGCGCCAGCCGGCCAAGACTAGGCGGGCTACCCGCCAATATGGTGGAATTAATGAAACGATCTCTATTTGCCATTTTGATATTCGCCCTGCTGGCGATGGTGCCGGCGTCCGGCCATGCTGCGGAGGCCGACTTCGCCACATGGCTAAAAGCCTTGCGCGCCGAAGCATTGGCCAAAGGCATAAACGCCAATACCCTGGACCGCGCTCTGGTAGGGCTCACGCCGATCAAACGGGTGATCGAACTGGACCGCCGCCAGCCGGAATTCACCCTTACCTTCGATCAATACATAAACCGCGTGGTGCCGGCGCGCCGGGTCCGAAAGGGTCAGGCCAAACTCGCCGAGCACCGAAAATTGTTGACCGAGATCGGCAAGAAATATGGCGTTCAGCCCCGTTTCATCGTTGCTTTGTGGGGCATCGAAACCGATTTCGGGCGCATCGATGGCGGCTTTTCGGTGATCCGTGCGCTGGCCACTTTGGCCCATGACGGGCGGCGCAGCCGTTTCTTCCGGGGCCAGTTGATCCGCGCGCTGCGTATCATCGATCAAGGCCATATCACAGCGGAGAAAATGAAAGGCTCCTGGGCCGGCGCCATGGGCCAGTTTCAATTTATGCCGTCCAGCTTTGAAGCCTACGCCGTCGATTACGATGGCGACGGGCGCCGCAATATCTGGCGCGATCAGGCCGACGCGTTTGCCTCGGCGGCCAACTATCTGGCCAAATCGGGCTGGCGGGCAGACCAGACCTGGGGCCGCGCGGTCAAGATTCCGGCCGGGTTCGATGCCGCCGCCATCGGACTTAAAATCAAAAAACCCATGAGCGAATGGCGCCGCCTCGGCGTGACCCGCAAAGACGGTTCTGCCTTGCCGAAGCGGGAATTACCGGCGTCGCTGGTGCGCGCCGGCAAGGCAGCCGATGGGCCGGTCTTTCTGGTCTACAACAATTACCGGGTGACGCTAAAATGGAATCGGTCTACATTTTTCGCGGTCGCAGTGGGCACCCTGGCAGAACGTATTAACGGTCGCTGAACATTTCATAACATTATGATATCAAACAATAAAACTCGTTCTATCTTTAGAGGGTATATCTTGAAAAAACCCACCATAGCTGCCTTCGGATTACTGTTTCTTGTGGGCGCCTGCTCGGAAACCCAGCTTCTGTTGCACACCGCCAAGCGTATGCAGAAGGGCCAGTCCACCTCCGGCGGCAGCAACGGAGCCTACAAGGTCGGCAACCCCTATAAGATTGCTGGCGTCTGGTATTATCCAAAAGTCGACTATGGCTATAACGAAAGCGGCATCGCATCTTGGTATGGGCCCGGCTTTCACGGCAAGCTGACCGCCAATGGCGGGATCTATGATCAAAACGCCCTGACCGCCGCTCACAAGACCTTACCGATGCCCTCCCTGGTGCGCGTCACCAATTTGGAAAACGGGCGTTCGCTGCGTCTTACCGTCAACGACCGCGGCCCCTATGTGAACGGCCGCATCATCGATGTATCGCGCCGCGCCGCGCAATTGCTCGGGCTTCACCAAAAGGGCACCGCTAAGGTACGGGTGCAGATCATGGCCGCCGAAAGCCGGGCCCTGGCCCTTGGCGGCGGCCGCAGCGACACCGTTGTGGCCAGCGCCGATACGCCCATCCGAACCGATATCGATGTGTCCAAGCCAGGGGTTTCCAGTGAAATTCTGGCGCCGCCGGAGGGCGCCAATGCTGCGCCCCTGCAATCCAAAAATTTTGGACCGTCCGGTGATCGCCCGCCCGACCGGGTGGTTGACGCTCCGGATCAGCCGGATGGCACGCTGACCATAAAACCGGTAGAGCCCACTGATGTCTATGTGCAGGCCGGCGCCTTTGGCGAATACGCCAACGCCTTCAAGGTCTCGACCCGGCTGCATGCAGTGCGAGGGGTCAAGATAACTTCGGCGCTGGTCGATGGGCGTGAATATTTCCGCGTGCGCGCCGGGCCGATCAAGGAAATCGGCGTTGCCGACCGCATCTTGGAAGATATGATTCGCACAGGATTTCCCGGCGCTCGTATCATCGTCGATTAAATCGCCGTCCAGGCGTGGTCTTGGCGGCCACGCGGCCATGATTTTGCCGCCTTTGCCGACTAATCCATTGAAACAGTCAATCCAGAGGCGCAAAATCGCCGGAACGGAGCCGAAGTGCGGCCCGGGGGAGAGCGGGGACTATGCGGAACCATAAACGAAATTTATTTGCCGTCTTTGGCTTGGTGGCTTCCCTGGCGCTGGCGGCTCCTGGCATGGCCATTGAATTATCCGCCAGCCAGGCAATCCTGATCGATTTTCAGACCGGTGAGGTTCTGTTCGAAAAGGATGCCGATCTAGCGATGACGCCGTCTTCGATGAGCAAGATCATGACCGTCTACAAGATATTCGAGCGCCTGAAGGACGGGCGTTTGCAACTGACGGACAGCTTTGCGGTTTCGGAAAAAGCTTGGCGCAAAAAGGGCTCCAAGATGTTCGTCGCCGTTAATTCCCGAGTCAAGGTGGAAGATCTGATCCGCGGCATCGTGGTGCAGTCGGGCAACGATGCCTCGATCGTCGTTGCCGAGGGGCTGGCCGGCTCCGAAGACGCCTTCGCTGCCGAGCTGAACGAGACGGCGCGCGAATTGGGCATGGGCAATTCCAATTTCGTCAATGCCAGCGGCTGGCCTGATGCCGATCACCGGACAACGGCCCGCGATCTGGCCAAGCTGGCCTTGGCGACGATCCGCAATTTTCCCGACTATTACCATTACTATTCGGAACAATCCTTCAGCTATAACGGCATCAAACAGGGCAACCGCAATCCGCTGATCTACCGGGACGTGGGCGCCGATGGCCTCAAGACTGGGCATACCGAGGCCGGCGGGTTCGGGCTGACGGCATCGGCAATTCGCGGCGGGCGGCGTTTGGTGGCTGTGCTCAACGGCATGCCCACCAAAAAAGCGCGTGGCCGGGATGCGGAGCGCCTCATGGATTGGGGCTTTCGCGAATTCAACAATTACACCTTGTTCGAAAAGGGCGCCAAGGTATCGACGGCGCCAGTCTGGATGGGCGCCGCGGGCAGCGTGGCACTGGTGCTGCCTGATAGCCTGACCCTGTCTCTGCCGGTCAAGGCGCGGCGCAAGATGGTCGTCAAAGTGGCGATGAATTCACCTGTGCCGGCACCGGTCAAAAAGGGCGATCAGCTGGCGCGGCTTAAAATCGAAATGCCGGGCCGGGCACCGATGGAATTCCCGCTGCTGGCCGGCGAAGATGTGGAGCGCCTTGGCGCTATTTCCCGCCTCGCCGCCGCGTTGCGCTTTATCCTGTTTGGCGAAGCGGGCTAGTGTTCATCACCTTCGAAGGCGGGGAGGGTAGCGGCAAATCCACCCAACTTCGATTGCTCGTGGACTATCTGCAAAGCGTTGGTATCGATGCGCTCGCCACCCGTGAACCCGGCGGGGCTCCGGGCGCCGAAGAAATTAGGCGGCTGCTGGTCGAGGGCGAGCCCGGCCGTTGGGACCCGTTGAGCGAAACCCTGCTGCACATGGCCGCTCGGCGCGATCATCTGGTGCGCGTAGTCCGCCCGGCGCTAGCCGCCGGCACCTGGGTTTTGAGCGACCGCTTCGCTGATTCCACCATTGCCTATCAGGGCCACGGCCATGGCGTCGATCGGGGCGTGATCGACAGCCTCTACAGGATAGTGGCGGGTGATCTAAAACCGGACCTGACGTTAATATTGGACATCGATTTGGATACCGGCCTTGGCCGCGCCGCCGGCCGGGACGCCGGCGAGGACCGCTATGAAAACATGGACCGGGCCTTCCACGAACGCCTGCGCCAGGGCTTTGTCGCTATCGCCGAGGCCGAACCTGGGCGCTGCAAGCTGATCGACGCGGCCGGCACCATCGAAGATGTTCAGGCGCGCATCATGGCCGCCGCCAAGGCACAGTTTTCGGATCATCTGTCATGAGCCCCGCAGCGCCGGACGATGAGGGCGACCCCTTTGCGCCGATCCGCAATAGTGAGCTAATTGGCCAGGACAAGGCCGAGCAGACATTCCTGGATGCCTTTAATTCGGGGCGTTTGCCCCACGCTTGGTTGCTGAGCGGGCCCAAGGGAGTAGGCAAGGCGACACTGGCCCACCGCATCACCCGATTTCTTCTGGTGCATGGCAATGCGGGCGGCGGCGATGAAGGGCCAGGCCTGTTTGGCGATGATCTGCCTGCCACCGTCCCGGACAGCCTGACGACCGATCTTGATGACCTTGTCTGCAAGCGCCTCATCGCCGGTGGTCATACGGATTTTCTGTGTATCGAGCGCGCCGTCAACGAAGACACCGGCGCCCGGAAGCGCGATATTTCCATCGATCAGGTGCGCGCCATCGGCAACCTGTTCTCGCTAACGCCGGGCGAGGGAGGCTGGCGGGTGGTGGTGATCGATTCGGTCGATGATTTGAACGACAACGGCGCTAACGCGGTCCTCAAAATGCTGGAGGAGCCGCCATCGCGGACGGTAATTTTGCTGGTCAGCCACAATCCCGGGCGGTTGCTGCCGACCATCCATTCTCGCTGCCGGCATCTGTCGCTGCCGCCGCTGGATGGCCCATCCGTGGAGGCGCTCCTGGCTGCCCAGGCACCGGAGCGCGGGCTCGATCTCGGGCCCGAGGAGCATGCGCTTTTGATGCAGTTGGCGGGCGGCAGTATCGGCCGCGCTTTCACCCTTGCGGATGACGGCGGGCTCGATCTCTACCGGGATATGACAGCGATCTTAGAGACCCTGCCCAACCTCGATATCGGAATGCTGCATAAGCTCGGCGATCTGGTGGCCCGCGACCGGGGCGGCGATCGCTTTCGTACTCTGGCCGAACTGATCGATTGGAGTTTGGTTGACCGAATCCGGGGGGGATTGTCCTCTAGCGCCCTTGAAGGATGGTTCCGGGTGTGGGAGAAAGCCAACCGATTGTTCCGCGAGGCCGAGGGCCTTAGTCTGGACCGCAAACAGGTGGTTCTGGAAGTTTTCTTGTCTATTGAGGAGGCCGCGCGCGGCTAATACCATAACGTCAACCGGAGCCGCCCAATTGCCTGATAAAACACCCTATTTCATCACCACGGCCATATCTTATGTGAACGGCCCGCCGCATCTGGGCCATGCCTATGAGGCTATTTCCACCGATGTGATGGCCCGCTTCAAGCGCCTCGACGGCTTTGATGTTATCTTCTTAACCGGCACTGACGAGCACGGCCAGAAGGTAGAGAAATCGGCCATCAAGGCGGGCAAGGAGCCGCAAGCGTTCTGCGACGAAATCGCCGCCACCTTCCAAGAAATGGCGGTGCTGTTGAACATCTCCAACGATGATTTCATCCGCACCACCGAACCCCGCCATTATGCCGCCAGCCAGGCTATCTGGACGCGGCTGAAAGACGCCGGCGATATCTATCTCGGCAATTATGCGGGCTGGTACAGCGTCCGCGACGAAGCCTATTTCGACGAGGGCGAGCTGACCGATGATCCGGATAACAAAGGCGGCAAGATCGCACCATCGGGGGCAACCGTGGAATGGGTCGAAGAGCCCAGCTATTTCTTTAAATTATCGGAATATACCCAGAGGCTGCTGGATCTTTATGATGCACAGCCCGATTTCGTCATGCCGGCGACGCGCAAGAACGAGGTGGTCGCCTTTGTCTCGCAAGGCCTCCGGGATCTGTCGATCTCGCGCACCACGTTCAAATGGGGCGTGCCGGTACCAGGCGATCCCGATCACATCATGTATGTATGGCTGGATGCGCTGACCAATTATATCACCGCGCTGGGATTTCCCGAAGCCGGCATCGAGGGCCGCGGCGATGCGTTCGAGACCCACTGGCCCGCCGATCTGCACGTCATTGGCAAAGATATCGTCCGCTTCCACGCGGTCTATTGGCCGGCCTTTTTGATGAGCGCTGGAATTGCCGTGCCGAAGCGTGTGTTTGGCCATGGCTTTTTGAATATCCAGGGCGAGAAGATGTCGAAAAGCCTTGGCAATGTATTGTCGCCGGGGGACATGGTGGCCGAGTTTGGCCTCGATCCCATGCGCTATTTTTTGATGCGCGAAGTGCCCTATGGCCAGGACGGCTCGTTTTCGCGCGAAGGCATCATCCAGCGGATCAATTCCGATCTGGCCAACGATTTCGGCAATCTGGCGCAGCGGGTCTTGTCGATGATCAACAAGAACTGCGACGGACAAGTGCCGGAGCCTGGTGATTTTAGCGCCGAAGACGATGCGCTTCTGGCCGGCGTCACCAATCTGCTGGCGGAAATGCGCGATGCGTTTGATGTGCAGGCCTTTCACATCGCGCTCGAAAAAATGTGGTTTCATATTCGCGCCGCCAACGCCTATATCGATCATCAGGCTCCCTGGACATTGCGCAAGGAAGACCCGGCGCGCATGGCCACCGTGCTCTATGCGTTGGGTGAGGTGATCCGGCGCCTAGGGATTTTGGCGCAACCCTTCATGCCTGGCTCGGCGGCCAAGATGCTAGACCAGTTGGCGGTGCCCGAAGATGGGCGCGGCTTTGCCTCCTTGGCCGATGACATACGCTGGCCGGCTGGCACGGAATTGCCCAAGCCCGAAGGCGTCTTCCCCCGCCATGTAGAGGAAGAAGCGGCGGCGGAGTAGACGGGGGCGGAACGCCTGAATGTTCTCGGGCGCCGCGATTGAATTTTTACCTGGAAAAAATCGTCTAAGACACTACATTTAAAGGGTATTATGGCTGAAAGCGGGCGCGGACACAGGCAATGGCTTTTCTCGAACCAGTTGATTTTGGAAATTTCAACCTGCAGTCCATTGTCCAGCGGTCTAGCCAGGCCACGCGCGATGCCTTAATACGGCAAAGACAGCCGACCCCCAGGCCCGCCGACTTCTCTATTCCCATCCTCGACCGGGTCGGCGACGCCGAGACCGTAACCATCCGTAATTTTGACCGGGACGGCCGCCCGACCGAAATGACCGCCGAATTCGTTAAGGTGCGGGCCGATATCGTGCATGTGGAAATCCGCGATGAAGGCCTCAGCCTGGACGGCAAGGCGAATTTTGATGTCCATTTTTTCCAAAGCGGGGCAATCCGCGGCTACGATACCGTGGGTAATGGTCAGATAACTTCGGTCTCCGCGCCGAACGTCCTGTTTGCAAAAAGCGGCGTCAATGTACAGCTGACATTTGATGATAGGCAGATAAGCTCCCTCGATTTCAGCTCTATAAGTTTGCCGGCACAGTATATCGAATTGCTGCAGGGAACCGGCAGCGGCATCGTCGGCGACCAACCCCTCGAATTCGGCAGCGGCGATATTGTCGGCACCGATAACGACGACACGCTAACGGGGACTGCGTCGGTCGATACGCTGTATGGTTTGGCGGGCGACGACACGATCACCGGGTTGGCCGAAAATGATACAATCCGGGGCGGCTCCGGCAGCGACACCATCGATGGCGGCGGCGGCAACGATACGATATATGGCGGCATTGATGTGACCGGTGACGTTCTCACCGGCGGCGCCGGCGATGACACGATCGACGGCGGCGCCGGCGATGACACGCTGATCGGCGGCACTGGCGCCGATACCCTGATCGGTGGCTCAGGTACCGACACGGCGGATTACTCCAGCGATGCCGCGGCCGTCACCGTCAATCTCAGCACCAGTTCGGCGACCGACGGCAACGGTGATGCCGACACGCTTTCCGAAATTGAAAATGCCATCGGTTCCAGCTCCAACGACAGTCTCACCGGCGATGCTTCCGCCAACACCTTGGACGGCGGCGCCGGCAATGACACGATTGATGGCGGTGCCGGTAATGACACATTGGTTGGCGGCACTGGCACGGATACGCTAACTGGCGGCTCCGGTACCGACACGGTTGATTACTCCAGCGATGCGGCGGCGGTGACGGTTAACCTCAGCACGAACTCTGCCACGGATGGCAATGGCGATGCGGATACCTTGTCGGGAATTGAGAACGCTACCGGGTCCAGTTCCAACGACAGCCTTACTGGTGATGCTTCCGCCAACACCCTGGACGGCGGCGCCGGTAATGACACGCTGGTCGGCGGTAACGGCGCTGATACCCTGACTGGTGGCACTGGCACCGATACGGTTGATTACTCCAGCGATGCGGCAGCCGTTACCGTTAATCTCAGCACCAACTCCGCCACCGACGGAAACGGTGATGCGGATACACTTTCAGGGATAGAGAATGTTACCGGTTCCAGCTCCAATGACAGCATCACCGGTGATGCGTCAGCCAACATTCTAGACGGCGGTGTTGGCAACGATACATTGGCTGGCGGCAATGGCGCCGATACGCTGACCGGCGGCACCGGCACGGACACGGTTGATTATTCAAGTGACGCTGCGGCGGTGACTGTTAATCTCAGCACCAATTCCGCCACAGATGGCAACGGCGATGCGGATACGCTTTCAAGCATCGAGAACGCCACCGGTTCGAGTTCCAATGACAGCATCACTGGTGATGCCTCCGCCAACACACTGGATGGCGGTGCTGGCAACGACACGCTGGTCGGCGGCAACGGTGCCGATACGCTAACCGGCGGCACCGGTACGGACACAGTTGATTATTCCAGTGATGCCGCCGCCGTCACCGTCAATCTCAGCACCAACTCTGCGACCGACGGAAACGGTGATGCAGACACCTTGTCGGGGATAGAGAACGTCACCGGCTCCAGCTCCAATGACAGCATTACCGGAGATGCTTCTGCCAATATATTGGACGGCGGTGCTGGCAATGACACATTGGTCGGCGGTAACGGCGCCGATACGCTGACCGGCGGTACTGGCACGGACACGGTTGATTATTCCAGTGATGCGGCAGCGGTGACGGTTAACCTCAGCACCAACTCGGCGACTGACGGTAACGGCGATGCCGACACACTTTCGGGAATTGAGAACGTCACCGGTTCTAGTTCCAATGACAGCCTTACTGGTGATGCTTCCGCCAACACCCTGATCGGCGGGGCTGGCAATGACGCGATTGATGGCGGCACCGGCGATGATACGTTGATCGGCGGTACTGGCACCGATTCTCTGACTGGCGGCACCGGCACCGATACGGCTGACTATTCCAGCGACGCGGCGGCGGTGACGGTTAATCTCAGCACCAACTCTGCGACCGACGGAAACGGTGATGCGGACACCTTGTCGGGGATTGAGAACGTCACCGGCTCCAGTTCGAATGACAGCATTACCGGTGATGCCTCCGCCAACACGCTAGACGGCGGAGCCGGCAACGACACGCTGGTTGGCGGTAACGGTGCCGATACGCTGACTGGCGGCACCGGCACCGATACGGTTGATTACTCCAGCGACGCGGCGGCAGTGACTGTCAATCTCAGCACGAACTCTGCCACGGATGGCAACGGCGATGCGGATACGCTTTCCGGTATCGAGAACGTCACTGGTTCCAGTTCTAATGACAGCCTCACCGGTGATGCCTCCGCCAACATCTTGGATGGCGGCGCCGGCAACGACACCCTGGTCGGTGGCAACGGTGCCGATACGCTGACTGGCGGCACCGGCACGGACACGGTCGATTATTCCAGCGATGTGGCGGCGGTGACGGTTAATCTCAGCACCAACTCGGCGACTGACGGTAACGGCGATGCCGACACACTTTCGGGAATTGAGAACGTCACCGGTTCCAGCTCCAATGACAGCATTACCGGAGATGCTTCTGCCAATATATTAGACGGCGGTGCTGGCAACGACACGCTGGTCGGCGGCAACGGCGCCGATACGCTGACTGGTGGCACTGGCACCGATACGGTTGATTACTCCAGCGACGCGGCGGCAGTGACGGTTAACCTCAGCACGAACTCTGCCACGGATGGAAATGGCGATGCGGATACATTGTCGGGGATCGAGAACGCTACCGGTTCGAGTTCCAATGACAGCCTCACTGGCGATGCCTCAGCGAATACTTTGGACGGCGGTGCTGGCAACGATACATTGGTCGGCGGTAACGGTGCCGATACGCTGACCGGTGGCACCGGGACCGATACAGTGGATTATTCGAGTGATGCAGCCGCGGTTACCGTTAATCTCAGCACCAACTCAGCCACCGATGGTAATGGCGATGCGGATACATTGTCGGGGATCGAGAACGCTACCGGTTCCAGCTCCAATGACAGCCTTACCGGCGATGCATCTGCCAATACGTTGGACGGCGGTGCAGGCAACGACACCCTGGTCGGCGGTAATGGTGCCGATACGCTGACTGGCGGTACCGGTACGGATACGGTTGACTATTCCAGTGATGCGGCCGCCGTCACCGTCAATCTCAGCACGAACTCTGCCACGGATGGAAATGGCGATGCGGATACGCTTTCCGGTATCGAGAACGTCACTGGTTCCAGTTCGAATGACAGCATTACTGGTGATGCGTCAGCCAACATTCTAGACGGCGGTGCTGGCAACGATACATTGGCTGGCGGCAATGGCGCCGATACGCTGACCGGCGGCACCGGCACGGACACGGTCGATTATTCCAGCGATGCGGCGGCGGTGACGGTTAATCTCAGCACCAACTCGGCGACTGACGGTAACGGCGATGCCGACACACTTTCGGGAATTGAGAACGTCACCGGTTCCAGCTCCAATGACA
>JABHAA010000034.1 GCA_018674495.1 Rhodospirillaceae bacterium
GATATTGCTTTTTGGTCAGCATGCTTGAGCTCCAGCGGTAAATTGTCCTATCACGTTTCCTAGAGTTCCAAAGCGCGCGAACCGGTTATTTAGACGTAAAACCTTGATAAACCACGACATATGGAACAAAACAAAAACGCGCACATATGTTCTAGTTTGGTTCCAGTCCCACGTCAAGTGGTTGGGCGAAGTTATTTCGAAATTATTTGATATTTTTCGAGATGGTAGCCGGAAAACAGGGTTCAGGCGGACGGATCCAGGCGCACGATCTCGACCCGTGCGCCAGCTGCAATTGCCTCGGCGAAGGGCGGGCGCATGACAAGACAATCGGCTCTAGAAAACACCGCCAGCATGGAGCTGTCCTGTTTGGGGAACGGCGTCGCGGTCAGTTCGCCATCGATGTTGAGGCTTAATTCGGATCGGAGATAATCCTGGCGGCGATCATTGGCGGCCAGATCGCAGCCGAGCACTGCCGTTTCGTTGGCCGCACCACTCCGCTGGAGCCCCAACATCTGTTCCAGCGCCGGCTTTAAATAGAGCGCCGCCGTCACCCCCGCCGACACCGGATTACCTGGCAGCCCGAGCATGGGCGTGCCGTGGATTTCGCCAAAAATGAGCGGTTTTCCGGGGCGCATGGCCACCCTGGAAAAAGTGATGTTCATGCCTTCGCCGCCGAGCACCTGCTTGACCAGATCATAGTCGCCGACGGAAGCGCCGCCGATTGTGATTAGCATGTCCATGGAGCGGATGCCTTCCAGCTTGCTGATCAGAGAGGCGGCATCGTCGCGGGCAATGCCCAGATTGACGGGTTGGCCGCCGGCGGCGGTAACGAATGCCGCCAGGCCAATGGAGTTGGAACTGATAATCTGATTACGGTCCAATGGCTCGCCAGGCAGTACCAGCTCATTGCCGGTGGACAAGATCGCCACCCTTGGCCGTCTTGTAACCGACACCCAGGGCACGTTCATACCGGCGATCAGCGCTACGTCACGGGAATTCAAACGCTTGCCCGATTTGAGCAGCGTATCGCCGGCGGAGAAATCCAGGCCGGCCGGGCGCACATAGCGGCCTTTCGTTGAACTTTCCTTCATGGTGATCGACGCACCATCGACGTCGGTGTCTTCTTGGATGACGATCGCATCGGCGCCATCAGGAACCGGCGCACCGGTAAAAATGCGCACCGTCTGGCCGGCTTCCAGGGTGCCTTCGAAGCCACCGCCGGCAGCCGATTCGCCAATCAGTGTCAGGGTTGCCGGCACCGATGCCACGTCTTCGGAGCGCACCGCATAGCCGTCCATGGAGGAGACCGCCACCGGCGGCTGGGTCATACGCGAGGCGACATCTTCGGCCAATACCCGGCCAAAGCATTCGGCGACGCTGACATCTTCGGCGTTCAGCGCCTTGACGCCGGCCAGCACGGCGGCCTGGGCCTCGGCCACGGAGATCATGTCGTCAACCGGCTGGTTCATCATAAATCCCTGATTTTCCGCCGGATTTGTGTACCAGCCGGATATTTGAGATGACCATGGACCGGTCCACTGCCTTGACCATGTCATAAACCGTCAGCGCCGCAACCGAGACGGCGGTCAAAGCCTCCATCTCGACGCCGGTCTTACCGGTCAGTTTGCAGCTGGCTGTAATATCGACGGCATGGCGCGCCGCATCAATGCTCAGTTCCACCGAAACCGAGTTTAGGTTCAACGGATGGCAAAGGGGGATGAGATCCGGCGTCCGCTTGGCGCCCATGATGCCGGCCAGTTGGGCAACGGAAAGCACGTCGCCTTTTTTGACATCGCCGCCGCTGATTAATGAGAGGGTTTCCGGCGCCATGACGACGCTGCCGGCGGCCACGGCGATACGCTCGGTCACGTCTTTATCGGAAACATCTACCATAACCGCATTGCCGTCGGCATCGATATGGGTCAGGTCGCTCATTGGGACGCCGCCATCTGGCCCGCATCCAGGCCGAGGAGGGCGCGGGTGGCGGCCTCAACATCGTCGTTGCGCATCAAGCCTTCGCCGACCAGGAAACAATTGGCGCCGGCGTTGGCCATGCGCTGCAAATCGGCCAATTGAGCAAGACCGGATTCGGAAACCAGCGTGACGTCATCGCCAGCCAGGCGCGCCAATCTTTCGGTGGTCGCTAGATCGGTAGCCAGGGTCTTGAGGTTGCGGTTGTTGACGCCGAGAAGGCGCGGGTTCAAGGCCAACGCGCGCTCGGTCTCCGCCTCGTCATGCACTTCGATCAAAACATCCATGCCCAATTCTTCGGCTAGGGATTTCATTTCGGCGGCGAGGGTATTTTCCAGCACCGCCATGATGATCAGCACGCAATCGGCGCCGATGGCCCGGGCTTCGATAATCTGGTAGGGATCGACGTTAAAATCTTTACGCAAGGCGGGCAGGGTGACGGCGCCTCGGGCAGCTTGCAGATGCGCGTTCTCGCCTTGGAAGTAGGGTGCGTCGGTGAGCACCGAAAGGCAGCTCGCACCGCCGCCTTGATAAGCCTCAGCCAGCCAAGGGGGATCATATTCGGCGCGGATCAGCCCGTGTGAGGGCGAAGCCTTCTTCAATTCGGCAATGAGACCAAAGCGGCCGGCGGCAACGCTGGCTTCCAAGGCATCGCCAAAGCCTCTGGCCGGGGCCGCAGCGCGTGCCCTATCCAATTGAACTTGCTCGGATATTTCAGCCTGGCAGGCGGCCACGTGGTCCCGCTTTTGGGCACAGATTTCGTCTAGAATATGGCTCATGTGGCTTTATCCGCAGTGATCGCCAGCATTTTTTCCAGCGCTTGGCGCGCCTTGCCGCTATCGATGGATTCTTTCGCCAGCGCGACCCCGTCCGTTATGTCACCGGCGACGCCGGCCACGATGAGCGCGGCGCCGGCATTATAAAGCACGATGTCCCGGTAGGGGCCCGGCTCGCCGGCCAGCAGCTGGGTAATGGCGGCAGCATTTTTGGACGCCTCGCCACCTTTCAAATCTTCCGGCGCAGCGCGCGGCAAGCCGGCTTCTTCGGGTTCGATCTCAAACTCGGTAATGGCACCGTCTTTCAGCGAAGCCACATAAGAGACACCAGTGGTGGTCAATTCGTCGGAGCCGTCGGCGCCGTGCATCACCCAGGCCGCTTCGGAGCCCAGATTGCTCAAAGTCTCGGCCAGGGGGCGCACCCATTGGCGATCAAACACACCGGTCAATTGGCGAGAGACGCCGGCTGGATTTGAGATCGGTCCCAGCAGGTTAAAGATGGTGCGGGTTGCCAGCTCAACCCGGGCGCCGGCCACATGGCGCATGGCGCTGTGGTGGCGGGGCGCCATCAGAAAGCCGATATTGGCCTCGGCAATGGCGCGCTCGATCGCTGAAAAGTCGGCTTCGTTGTTGAGGCCCAGGGCCTGCAACGCATCGGCGGCGCCGGACTTGGACGACAAGGCCCGGTTGCCGTGCTTGGCCACCGGAATGCCGGCGCCGGCGACCACGATGGCGGCGCCGGTGGAGATATTATAAGTGCCGGTGCCGTCGCCGCCGGTGCCGACCACATCCATGGCATTGGCCGGCGCGGCCACCGTGGTCATCTTGGCGCGCATGGCGCGGGCCGCACCGGTGATCTCGTCGACACTTTCGCCGTTGACCCTGAGTGCCATCAGGAACCCGCCGATTTGTGCAGGTGTCGCGTCGCCGGACATGATGACGTTGAACGCCGCTTGGGCCTCGTCCGCCGACAAATGCTCGCGTGCCGCCAACTTGGCAATTGGCGCCTTCAGATCGGTTACCGCGTCACTCATGCCTTAATTCCCGCCATCCCCGCCATTTTCAGGAAGTTTTCTAACAGACGGTGGCCGTGTTCAGAAGCAATACTTTCCGGGTGGAATTGAACGCCGGCGCAAAGATGCGTCTTGTGGCTGATGCCCATAACGATGCCGTCTTCGGTTTCGCCGGTGATTTCCAACGCGTCCGGCCAATCTTCCCGGGCCAGCATCAAAGAATGATAGCGGGTTGCCGAAAATGGGTTTTCGATGCCGCCAAACAGCCCTTGTTCGTTGTGCTGGATCGGGCTCAGCTTGCCGTGCATGGGTTTCGGCGCCCGCACCACGCGACCGCCGAATGCCTGACCGATGGCCTGAAAGCCGAGGCAGACACCGAACAACGGAACCTTACCCGCCGCCGCCGCAATCAAATCCAGGCATATCCCTGCTTGATCCGGCTCGCACGGCCCCGGTGAAAGGCAGATGGCATCCGGCTTAAGTGCCAAGGCTTCGTCTACACTGAGGGCATCATTGCGGTAGACGGCAACCTCCGCGCCCAGTTCACCGAAATAGTGTTTCAGGTTATAGACGAAGCTGTCATAATTATCGATTAATAATAACATATCAACAAGTTACACAACGTTTTTCATATAACAAATAAGGATATATTGGCAGAGAATGCCGTTTGAATTGGCCCAGGTCAAGGAAACTGATTGACCTTTCCCCGGCTGTAGGGTTCATGATAACCTTCCAGTTAAATGGAAAGTTTGAGGAGTCCTCCATGCAAGCCACTGATCCAGTTTGCGGCATGTCCGTTGATACCGAGGCAGACAAGCCATTATTCGAATTTGAAGGCGATGCCTATCATTTTTGCTGCGATGGATGCCACACCAAGTTCTCCACCGATCCGATGATCTATCTGAACGATACCGATCCGGTCTGCGGCATGAATGTGGACAAGCGCAAAGACAAACCCAGTTACGAATTGGACGGTGTGACTTACCGGTTCTGTTGTGATGGCTGCCGCACCAAATTTGCGGGCGATCCGGAGAAATACCTGACCCCATCCGATGCAGCGGAGGAGGCGGGCGATCCGGACGCCATCTACACCTGCCCCATGGACCCGGAGATCGAGCAGGTCGGCCCCGGAAGCTGCCCCATATGCGGCATGGCGCTGGAACCCATGGACCCGCTGGCGGCCTTGGCGGAGACGGAAAACCCGGAACTGATTTATATGAGCAAACGGTTTTGGGTTTGCCTGGCCCTGGCGATCCCTATTTTGATCTTGTCCATGGGCGATTTGCTGCCAGGCAAGCCGATCTCGCAGATGATTTCTCATCAGACCAACGCGATTTTGCAGCTTATTCTCACCGTACCGGTGGTTTTTTGGGGCGCTACCGCGTTTTTTGCGCGCGCCTGGTCGTCCCTGGTCAGTCGCAATTTCAATATGTTCACCCTGATCGGCATCGGCGTCGGCGTGGCGTTCGTCTACAGCACCATCGCGGCGCTGTTTCCAGGATTGTTCCCGGACGCCTTCCGGGGCGAAGGCGGCGAGGTGGCCATCTATTTCGAGGCCGCCGCCGTCATCACGACGCTGGTTCTCTTGGGCCAGGTGTTGGAGCTGCGCGCCCGCGAACGCACATCCGGCGCCATCCGGGCGTTGCTGGATCTGGCGCCCAAACAAGCGAGGCGCATCAGTGAAGATGGAGCGGAGGAAGATATCGCCCTCGATCTGGTCAAGGAAGGCGATCGTTTGCGCGTCCGTCCCGGCGAGGCGGTGCCCACCGACGGCACGGTTGCCGAAGGCAACAGCACCATCGATGCGGCCATGATCACCGGCGAATCCATGCCCGTCGAAGTTGGCCCAGGCGACGCGGTCACCGGCGGCACCGTCAACCAGACCGGTGGCTTTATCATGACCGCCACAAGGGTCGGCGGCGCCACCTTGTTGTCGCAGATCGTGCGCATGGTGGCCGAGGCCCAGCGCAGCCGCGCGCCGGTGCAGCGTCTGGCCGACAGCGTGTCGGGCTATTTTGTGCCGGCGGTGGTGGCGTCATCGGTGCTTACTTTTGTCATATGGGCGATCTTCGGTCCGGCGCCCAGCCTCGCTTTTGCCATCGTGAATGCGGTCGCGGTGCTGATCATTGCCTGCCCTTGCGCCCTCGGATTGGCGACGCCCATGTCGATCATGGTCGGTGCCGGACGCGGCGCCCAAGCCGGTGTCCTGATCAAGGATGCCGAAGCTCTGGAGATTTTGGAAAAAGTCGACACGCTGGTGGTCGATAAGACCGGCACTTTGACCGAGGGCAAGCCGCGCGTTACCCGCGTGGTCAGCGTCAGCGCATCGGACGAAGATACCATCTTGGGCCTCGCCGCTGGTCTTGAGAAAGGCAGCGAGCACCCGTTGGCCGCGGCCATCACCGCGGCGGCAACCGGCAAAAATCTGGATATTCCTACGGCCTCCGATTTCCAATCGATTACTGGCAAGGGCGTTACCGGCACCATCAATGGCCAGGACGTGGCTCTTGGCAATGCGGCGTTGCTTGAGCATCTGAATATCGATGCCACAGCGACCGCTGAACAAGCCGAGGCGCTTAGAAGCGCCGGCGAAACGGCCATGTTCGTGGTTGTCGATGGCGCGGTCGCCGGACTGGTCGCCGCCGCCGATCCGATCAAGGAAACGACGCCCGGTGCCTTGCGCGGCCTGGCCGCCGATGGGGTGCGGGTGATCATGGTCACGGGCGATTCCGAAACCACGGCCCGCGCCGTCGCCAAAACCCTAAACATCAAAGATGTGGAAGCCGGCGTTCTGCCCGAAGCCAAAAGCGATGTGATCAAGCGTCTGGCGGGTGAGGGCGCAATCGTCGCCATGGCCGGTGACGGTGTCAATGATGCGCCGGCGCTGGCGGCGGCGCATGTAGGCATCGCCATGGGCACCGGCACCGACATCGCCATGGAAAGCGCCGGCGTGACCCTGGTAAAGGGCGATTTGCGGGGTATTTTGCGCGCCCGGCGGCTAAGCCGACTGACCATGCGCAATATCCGGCAAAACCTATTCTTCGCCTTTATTTACAATGGCATAGGCGTACCTATTGCGGCCGGTGTTTTGTTTCCATTTTTTGGCATTCTGCTCAATCCCATGGTCGCCGCCGCCGCCATGAGCCTAAGCTCGGTTTCGGTGATTTCGAACGCGCTGCGCCTCCGCCGGGCGCGGCTATAGGGACCCTCAAATCTACAACCGCAGTCAAACCATTTCGAGGACGATATGAATATAGGCCGCCTCTCCGGACTGACCGGGGTTACCGCCAAGACCATCCGTTATTACGAAAGCATCGGTTTGATCCCGGAACCACCGCGCAAGCCCAGCGGCTACCGGGATTATGGCGACAGCGATGTGGAGGTGCTGCGCTTTGTGAGCAAGGCGCGCCTGCTTGGATTCCCATTGAAAGACGTGACCCAGCTTTTGAGCCTGTGGCAGGACCGGGGCCGCTCCAGCGCCGAGGTTAAGGCGTTGACCGAAAGCCATATCACCGACATCGAACAGCGGATCGAGGAATTGCAATCGGTGCGCCGCACGCTCCTGGATCTGTCCCGGCGCTGCCACGGTGATACGAGGCCCGACTGCCCGATCCTCGACGATCTGGCGGGCTAGGGAACCGGGAGGCAGCGCCATGGCTATCAAAGCGCTGATCGGCGTTATTTTGCTGGTGGCTGCCATTATGAGCGGTGGCATTTGGCTGCGTGGTGAACGAGCCAAACCGAACGCACCGGCCGCATTGGTCGGAATGGAAATTCCGCCCAAAATCGTCGCTGCCAAGCTGCCCAAAAATGAGCCGCCGATAGCACCGCCACCGCCGCCGGCACCCACAGTTGTCCAACCGGCGCCCGAGCCGCCGGAACCAGCCCCGGTTGCCGCCAAACCCGCCGCCGAACCAAAGCCGTCCGCACCCAAAAAACCCGTCCGTATCGCCATCGTCATCGATGATGCCGGTATTGACGCCAAACGCACGCGCCGCGCCATCGCCTTGCCGGGGCCTCTAACTATCGCCTTCCTGGTCTATGGCAACGATATCATCGGCCAAACCAAAGCCGCGAAGGCCGCCGGTCACGAATTGCTGGTGCACGTAAATATGGAAGCCGAAAGTCGCAATGTGGACCCGGGGCCCAAGGTTCTATTGCGCAATGTGGAGCCTGATACCAACTTAAAGCGGCTCGATTGGATGCTTGGACGGTTCCAGGGCTATGTGGGCGTCAACAACCACATGGGCAGCAAGTTCACGTCCGATGCGGAAAGCATGACGCTAATCCTGACCGAGATTAAGCGGCGCAATCTTTTGTTCTTGGATTCGCGTACATCACCCAAGACCGTCGCCGGCAAAATCGCCCGTTCCCTCGGCATTCGCACCGCCGCCCGCGATATTTTCCTGGATAACGAGCCCGAGTTGGAGGCCGTCCAACGCAATCTGGCACGCACCGAAGCCATCGCCCGGCGCACTGGTGCCGCCATTGCCATCGGCCATCCCAAGGACGCCACGTTGGATGCTCTGGCGGCCTGGCTGCCGGCGGCAGTGGCGCGCGGCGTCCAGCTGGTGCCGATCTCGGCACTGGTCAGCGGCAAGACTAGTGAATGATATCCGGTGCCGAATTCTGTGCAATTGCTATTTTACGTGAATCTTTAGTAGAATAACACTTCATAACGCCCCTATCCTCACAAATTGGAAAGCACAAATATCATGCCTACAAAACGTAAATTCGTCGCTTTGGTTTTATGCATGGCTTTGGCGGGCGCATTCCTGATCACCGGGGCGCGGGCGGAGACCATCGCGCAGCCGGTCAAGGGCGAAGACGGGCTTTACCATCATACCTGGTTCCTGGAGAGCTTTCTGGACCTGAAAGAAGACATGGCGACCGCCGAAGCCAACGGCAAACGCCTGGTTGTCTTTGTCGAGCAGCGCGGCTGTTCCTATTGCACCAAGGTGCAGACCGAAATTCTGGTCGATCCAAAGATCAACGCCTTCATCCGCAAGCATTTCGAAGTGGTGCAGATTGATCTGTGGGGCGCCAAGGAAGTCACCGATCTGGATGGCGAGGTAACCACCGAGGGCAAGTTGGCCCGCAAATGGCGCGCACTGTTTACGCCTACCATCTATTTCATGCCGGAAAACTTCGCCGCCGCCAAAGGCAAAGGCGGTGGTGATGCGGCGGTGGCGATCATGCCCGGCGCTTTCGGCAAGGGCACGTTCTACACCTTGTTCGAATGGGTGCAGTTAAAGCGCTATAAAACCGGCGAGCATTTCCAAAAATATGTGAACGACCAATATTGGAAAAAGCGGGGCGGGCGGCCCAAGAAATAACAATCCCGCCGCTACCCCAATTATCCGGCCTCAATGACACATAGCCGTCCGGGCAGCCCCGGAGCCACGCAAACGAAACGGGCGCCGGTTACCCGGCGCCCGTCCATTTAACCTGCCGCTCAGCTTACTTCCAGAAGAAGTCGGAAATATGCAATTCGTTGGCGGTGATCAAGTTCGGCTTGACCGAGATTTCACTCGAATGCCCATAGATGATGGGCAGCGACGCGATGGGGACGATATAGGCGTTACGGCTAATCCGGTCGAAGACCTTGCCGTAAGCCGCCTTCCGAGCCGCCAGATCGTGGGTCTGTTTGCCCGCATTCATGCCCTTATGAATTACCGGGTCGCGCGCATAGTCACGCGATTTGGCGCCGAAATAAACATTGAGAGCATTGGCCACGTCGGGTAGGGAGCCGTTGGGGTAATAGCCTGAGAATGCCTGCATTTTGCCGGATGCCCGCTTTTTGCGCATGGCCACGGTAGTCATCGGCTGGATGCTGGCCCGGACGCCGATCTTTCGGAGATCGCCGGCGATCGCCGTCGCCACATCCTTGACGATTATATGCGCCGTGATTTCAAGATCGAAGCCGTTGGGGTAGCCGGCCTCGGCAAGAAGCCGCTTGGCCGCCGCCGGATCGTAAGGGGCGGTTTCGACGCTGTGGGTGCAGCCCACCATGGAAGCAAAGCAGAGGGCCTTGGCAAGCTTGGCGCTTTTGCCGCCGGGGATAACCGCTTTCTTGATTGCGCGGCGATTGATGGCCATGGCGAGGGCCTTGCGGACCCGCAAATCGGTCAATTCCTTCTTGCCCGACCGGCCAGCCGCATCCATCATAAAATAGGTCATGGTGATGCTGTCGACGGCGGAGACAGACAGTTTGGAATTTCCCTCAATACCTTTGGCGTTATCGTTGGAAATGTTGCGCACCACATCCACACCGCCGGTCAGGAGCTGCGCAATCTGCGTCTCTTGGTCCGGGATGAACACGGCTTTTACGCGTTTGATCGGCGCACGGCCGATCCCCTTGAAGCCGGCAAAACGCTCCACTGTAACGCCCCGGTTGCGATCGAAGTCCACAACCTTGTAGGCGCCCGTGCCGACTGGCGTCATTCGCCCATAATCCGCACCGTTGGCGTGCGCGCGGTGGGTTTCGGCGTCAATCATAAAGCTCCGATAGGCAAAATGCATGAAATCACCGGCGTTAAGTTTCTTGCCGGTCACTCTGACTTTATAGGGCCCCAACTTTTCAGCATTTTTGATCCATTTGAAGCGGCCCTTGAAAGCAAACTTATTTTTTGGATCGGCCGCCATCTTGATGGCGTAAAGGACATCGTCGGCATTGAACGCGTTGCCGTTATGGAATTTGACGTCGTCACGCAATTCGAACTCGATAGTGGTGTCGTCGATGCGTTTCCAAGATTTGGCAAGCTGTGGAACCAGTTTGCCTTTGTATTCATCGAAGCGGATGAGCATCTGATAAATGGTACGGTAGAACTGGGACGCTTCGGTGGCCGGGTAGAAATATCCGGAAAGTCCCTTGTATGGCTCGGTGATCGCGAAGCGTAGTACGTCCTGTGATTTTTGCGCCAACGCCTGGTTGGCAGCCAATACGGAAAAGGCTCCAACCGTTCCCGCCAATAATATATTTGTCGATTTCATAGTTGTCCTCCCTTTGTGATTTTATATTAGGCAGCATCATGTAGGCGCATATTCTTTGCGCTGGCAATATAATATCGCAATACAACTGGGGCTAAACTCGGGGTAATTTCTGGGTCCGCACTGC
>JABHAA010000013.1 GCA_018674495.1 Rhodospirillaceae bacterium
CGCATTCCCGCCGGTGCCGCTTTCGGCTCCGGCGATCACGGCACCACCAAGGGCTGCCTTTTGGCCCTCGATCAAATACGGCAACCGGTGGAGGGCCCGGTCCTCGATATGGGATGCGGCTCGGCCATTTTGGCTTTGGCCGCGGCGCGTCTCTGGCGGCGCCAGGTGCTGGCGGTCGATATCGATTCGGTGGCGGTCATGGTGGCCCAAGAGAATATCCAGGCCAATGGGGCCAGCCATCTGGTGCGCGGCCTTTGCGCACCCGGCTACCGGCGCCGGGATATCGGTCGGCGGCAATTCGCGGTGATCACCGCCAATATATTGGCGCGCCCGCTGGCCCGCATGGCCGGCGATCTGGCCCGACATCTTGCGCCCGGCGGTACAGCGATCCTGTCCGGGCTTTTGATTCAGGATGCAAGCTGGGTGCTCGGCGCGCACCGCTGCCATGGGCTCGTGAAAGCGGGTGTGACCGAAATTAACGGCTGGGCCACATTGGTGTTGCGCAACAAAGCTGGTTAAGCGGCGTCACCGGAAGATCGTTCAGGACTCCACAGGGGGCGGATGTTGCGCTACCATCGACGCTGAATTTTAACGCAATCAGGGAGGCCCTTCAGCCATGCCAAGCCAAAATACAACTGTTAAGTCGTCCGACGGCGACGACATCCCAACCTATATCGCAACGCCGGCATCCGGCACCGGCCCGGGCGTGGTGATCATCCCCTCGATCATGGGCGTGGCCTCCGACATTATTGAATGGGCCGACAAGCTGGCGGCGGAAGGTTTCGTTGTCTCGGCCACCGATCCCTTTTGGCGGGACGAGGATGCGGGCAATCTGGAAGGCGAGGCGGACGCCCGCGACCGGGGCTTTGCGCGCATGGGCCGGGTTGACCAGGATCAGAACGTGACCGATCTGGAAACTTTGCTGAACGATTTGAAATCGCGCCCCGAATGCAACGGCAAAGTGGCGGTGATGGGCTTCTGCTTCGGCGGCGGCTATGCGTTTTTGGGCGCATCCCGGCTCGGCATCGATGCCGGCATTGCCTTTCATTCCGGCAAAATCAGCCATTTGCTCGAAGAAGCCGGCAATGTCACTTGCCCGCTCAGCTATCACTGGGGCGATGAAGACGCCGCCGCGCCGATGGACGAGATCGAAAAAGTTCAGGCCGTGTTCGAAGGTATGAGCGATGCCGAGATCACCATCTATCCCGGTGCCAAGCATGGCTTCATGCAGCCCACCAACCCGCCGGCCTATGACGCCGGTGTTGCCGACAAATCCTGGACCCGGTCGTTGGAGATTTTGAAGGCGCTGTAACGCCTAGCGTCAGGAAACGCCGTCCAGCAGGGCCAGCATCTCGTCGATGCGGGTGAATTTTTCCAAGGGATGGCCTTCCGGCGCGCGTGCGATTTCAGCGGCGGCGATTTTTTTGTAGCCTTCGAAATCCACAACGCGGGCGCCGCGTTTCGCCAATAAAGTGTCGATAATATCGCCGCCAGGCTTGGCGCCGGCGGCCAAATTACCGAGCAGAATATCAACCACGCCCCGGGAATCGGGGCCGTTGGTAGGGATCGTGCCGGACGGGCCGCGCTTCGACCAGCCGACCACATAAAGATTGTCTTCCACATGGCCGGCGTTGTTGGCGATGATGGTGCCGTCCATGGGAACGCCTTCGGGCGCCAGTGCCTGATAGCCGATGGCGGTCACCACCGCGGCGCAAGGCACATCGAACGTCTGGCCAGTGCCCTTGGCGCGCCCGTCCACCACTTGGGTGTGTTCCATGCGCAAACCCTCGACCCGGGTTTCTCCCAAAATCTCCACCGGCGAGGCGTAAAAGCCGATATGCATCTTGATCGGTTTTTCCGGCTTCTCCTGGCTCGCCAATTCGCGCAAGAGGGTCAGGTTCTTCTCCTTGACACCCTTCTCACGGCCCTCGAAATCGCCTTCGACGGTGGCCGGCAACTGGGCATCATCGACGATCACGGCACAACGCTCCAAATCGCGAACCTCGCTCAGCTCTTTCGGCGTGAAGCCGGCCTCGACGGGTCCCCGGCGCCCGAACATATACAAATTATCCAGCGGCGCCGCCTGGATGGTGTCCAGCGCGTGGGCGGCGATGTCGGAGCCTTGCATCTCTTCCGGGGTTTTGGCGAGCACCCGGCAGACATCCAGGGCCACATTGCCAATGCCGATGACGGCGACGCCGCCGCCGGTCAGCAAGGGTGCCAAATCCCGGTAATCGGGGTGGCCGTTGTACCAGCCGACAAACGCGCAGGCGCCGTAGACGCCAGGCAAATCTTCGCCGGGGATGCCGAGGGAGCGGTCATGGTAGGAGCCAATGGCCAAAATCACGGCGTCGTAGTTGTCTTTCAACTCATCGATGGAAAGATCGCGGCCGATTTCCACATTGCCGAGATAGCGCACCTCGTCCAACTCAAACGTGCGGGCGAACTGGCGGGCGGTATTCTTGGTCTTGAAATGATCCGGGGCGACGCCGAAACGGATCAGCCCGAACGGCGTCGGCACCCGGTCGAAGACATCAACGCGGCTGCCGGGAACCTCTTTCAGCAAGGCATCGGCCGCATACATCCCGGACGGACCGGACCCAACGACGGCGAAGCTGGCGCTCAAGGTCGGGACCTCCGGGCATTTACTGCGTAGGCTTTGGCGGTGGATAAGTTGCTCAGTCTTAATCCCGGCATGAAACCTTTAACCCCTTAATACAGGCCATTTTGATTGCCGGAAGCTTGAGCCAACGGACCCAAGGGGTCAAGGAAACTTTGGACCACCGGGTTCACTAAATCGTTGGCGGACCTTCATCAGGCATTTCCCGGATCAGCCGGTCCACCAAGGTTGTGTTCACCTTGCCAGAGGCGAAATCCGCATCCCCGATGGCATGGCGCAAGAACGCCAAGGTTGTGCCGACGCCTTCGATGCGGAAGTGGCTCAAGGCTTCGTTCATGGCCGCCAGCGCCTGCGCCCGGTCGGGTCCGGTAACGATTAGCTTGGCGAGCAGCGAATCATAAAACATGGGTACGGTGTAGCCTTCGTAACAATGGCTATCCAATCGGATGCCAGGCCCTTCGGGCGGCTGCCAGGCGGTGATCGTGCCGGGGCTGGGGCGGAAATCTTCGGCGGCAATCTCGGCGTTGATACGGCATTCGATGGCATGGCCGTTGATTGTCACATCACTTTGCGCGTAGCTAAGCGGCGCGCCGCCGGCGATGCGGAACTGCTCCTGGACAATATCGATGCCGGTGATCATTTCGGTAACCGGATGCTCCACCTGGACGCGGCAGTTCATTTCGAGAAAATAAAACTCGCCCTTGTCCTGATCGGCGATAAACTCGACGGTGCCGGCGCCCTCGTAGCCGATATTGCTGGCAAGGCTCACTGCCGCAGTGCGAATATTATCCCGAAATTCATCGCTGATATTCGGCGCCGGCGCTTCCTCGATCACCTTTTGGTGGCGGCGCTGGGTGGAGCAGTCGCGCTCGCCCAGATGAATGACGCTGCCGTGCGCATCGCCCAGCACCTGCACCTCGATATGGCGGGCATTGGCGATGTAGCGTTCCAGGTACAAGGTATCATCGCCGAATGCGGCGCGCGCTTCGGCCGAGGCGGCGGTGAACACTTCGGCCAACTGGCTAACCTCGGTGACGATCTTCATGCCGCGCCCACCGCCCCCCGACGCCGCCTTCAGCATCACCGGCAGACCGATGCGCGTCGCAATCATCTGCGCCTCATCGGCCGATCCGACCCGCTCCGATCCGGCCAGGGTGGGAACGCCCGCCTTGGCGGCTAGGGCGCGGGCTTCAATCTTGTGGCCCATCTGGCGCATGTGATCTGCGCTCGGGCCGACCAGCTTGATGCCGTTCTCGGCACAAGCGTCCGCCAGGTCCGGGGATTCGGCCAAGAAGCCATAGCCGGGATGGATGGCATCGGCGCCCGCCGCCAGGGCCGCCATCACCACGGCGCCCACATTCAAATAGCTGGCGCTGGCTGATGCCGGGCCGATACATATGACACGCCCGGCCATAGCTGCCGCCATGCTGTCCCGGTCCGGCTCAGAGACGGCGAGAACGGTTTCAATGCCAAGAGCGTCGGCGGCGCGGATGACGCGCACCGCGATCTCCCCCCGGTTGGCGATCAGGACACGGGATATGGTCAACGCTTAGGGCCCCCGTTTGGTCTTAAGCGGGTTTGACGCGGAACAAAACCTGGCCGTATTCGACAATGTCTTCGTTGGCCACGCATACTTCGGTCACCGTGCCCGAGATGCCGGCGGGCACCGTGGTGAACAGCTTCATCACTTCGATCAAGCCCACCGTACTGTCCGGGTTGACGCTGCCGCCGACATTGATGAACGGATCGGCGCCCGGCTCGCTCTGAGCATAAAAGCGCCCTATCAAGGGTGAGGTGATGGCCACCGTGCCATCTTCCACATGGGCGGCGCTTGCCGCAGGCGCGGGCGCGGCGGAAGCGGGGGCTGGCGCGGTAGGCGCTGCCGCCGGAGCCGGCGCGGGTGTTGGCGCGGGAGCCGCCGATGCCGATGCTTGTGGCGGCGCGTCGCCCTTGCCGAGGGTCACTTTGAGATCGCCCACCTGCACTTCCAGGTAATCGAAATCGGAATTGTCCAGGGTCTCCACGAGCTGGGCGATCTGGCGCACATCTTCGTCACTGATCGGGCTAAACGGATCGTTCACGTGCCTTCCCTCCCCATTGGCTTATTCTCTTCATATGCTGGCGGTGTTGTGCAGCACCAATTTGTCGCTACCCCGCTGCACCTGGATGTAGCGCACAGCTTTATGCTTGCCAAGCTCCGCCATCAGCGCCTTCAAGGGCGCTGCGCCGGACATATAGCTGCGCGGCGGCCCGGCGGCGGCCATATCTTCGATCTCTTGGGTGCCCTGCATGATGGCGCGCAGGATCAATTCCTCGTCCGAAAGGCTCGCCCCGCCAAGCTGTTCGCGGATTTCCCGGAGCGAGATATCTTCTACCGGGCGCTTGGCCTTGGCCGCCAATTCCTTGGCCCGGGGCAGGGCGAGGAATTTGTCTTTCAGATTTTGATCCATCCAGCCATAGCCGGAATCTTCACCGTAACCGCCCTCGGCGAAGCGGATAAACTCATCGATCACCACCGAATACCGCTCGCCGGTGGCCACATTGATGGCCGCCTGGGTGCCCATATATTGGGACAAGGGCGTGATCATCACTGGGTAGCCTAGCTCTTCGCGTATCTGGATACATTCCTCGATCACCTCGACCAGCCGGTCATCAAGGCCGATCTCCGCCAACTGAAAGCGCAGATTGGAAATCACGCCGCCGGGTATCTGGTGGACATATTGGGCCTGGTCGTATGGCATGGGCTCGCCGATGGGCATGGCATCGCTGCGCGCGATATCCATAAGCCGGTCCGAGATCGATTGCAGCAAATCCTCGTCCAGATTGTGGCTGTGCCCATTCAGGCGAGCGTTGCGGGCGGTGGACAATACCGAAGGCTGGGCCGAGCCTTCGGCCAGGGGCGGCACCCCAGTATGCAAAGTCGGCACGCCCAGCTCAAGCGCCTCCATATAGACCATGGGCGCGAGCCCGGTGGTGCAGTGGGAATGCAACTCCAAAGGAATACCGCCGGCGTTCTCAACCATGATCGGAATCAATTCGCGGATGCGGTCTTGGGTCAGCAATCCGCCCTGGTCTTTGAGATAGATGGCGTCCGGTTTCAGCGCTGCCGCGCCTCTGGTTTTTTCGGCGTAATGGTCGTTGTCGTGGCGGGGTGAGATCGAATAGGAAATGGCGATCGCCACCTCTACCCCCAAATTTTTCAAATAAGGCACCGCCGCCGGCATCACGCGGGTGAGCTGATCAGCGGTGTTGCAGGTCATTTGCGAGCGGTTGAAGACCCCCATATTGACCAAAATCTCGGTGAACAATTTGCCCAGCACCGGCGGCGTCGGCGTGCCGATGATATTTAGATTGAAGCCGCCGCCCATGCAGCTTTTTCTGGTGTTCGGCATTTCCTTAGCCAACATGCGCATCATGTCCCAAGGGTTTTCTTTAAGATCGCGGACAATCTTCTTGAAATAGATGGGATTGGCCGGCACTTCGATCACGTCGAAGCCGGCCCGGTCCATATCGGCGGCCACCGCTTCCATCATGCCCATCCGCATATTGCAGGCCCACAGGCTTTGCGAGCCGTCGCGAAAGGTGGTGTCGAGAAATTTTACATCCATTGGCATTCATCCCGCCCGGCAAGAGTTTACCACCATAAATGGTGAAATCCTCCGGTGACTATGATAAACCTAATCTGTCAAATAAAAATATTTTTTACAGGCTGCAATGTCGGCCATTTCAACGGGGAGAAATTGCTATGAGAATCCACAGCTATGCCCTCGCGGCGGCAACCATGGTGGTGCTCGCTGCGCCCGCCATGGCACAAAAATCCAAGGACACGGTCCGGCTCGCCATCAACGATCCGTTCTCCAATGTCTCCAGCTATTGCATTCCGGCGGTCGAGGTCAGTAATTTTTCGCGCCGCATCTATTCGACGCTGATCGGATTTGACGAACACAAACAGAAATTCGTTCCGATCCTTGCAAAATCCTGGAAGCGCATCAACAAAACCACTCTGGAATTGGAGCTTAGAGACGATATCAAGTTCCATAACGGCAACAAGTTCGATGCGGACGATGTCATCACCACCTTCGCGTTCCTGCAGGATCCGAAGGTCAAAATTCGGTACAAGTCACGCTACAAATGGCTCAAAAGGATAGATAAAATCAGCCCCTACAAAATCCGGCTGATTGCCGCCCGGCCAACAGCGACGGATTTGTCGCAACTCGCCTACCGCATCCAGATTCAGGATGCGGAATCCTATAAATCGCTGGATAACCCGTGCGATTATGGGCGCAAGACACCTTATGGCACCGGCGCCTTCAAGGTGGTTTCCATCGATCGCAACAAGGGTATTCTAGTCGAGAGGTTCGAAGGCGATACCGGCAACAATGCCTATCTGAATGCGCCCATCAAGCGCGTTCACGGGATTCCGATCCCCGACCGCCAGACCCAGGAAGCGGAACTGCGTACCGGCGGCATCGATATTATTCAGAACGTGCCTGCCGATACGGCGCGCAACCTGAAGGGCGTGCCGGGCATCGATATCACCACCCATTCCACCGGCGCCTTTATCTATATCGTCATGGATTCCAAGGGGCGGACTGCAAACAAGGCGATGCAGGATAAGCGGGTGCGACGCGCCATCATTATGGCCCTCGACCGGGATACCATCATCAAGCATATCGTTCCTGGTGGCGACACCGGCCATTCGAAAAAGATGATGGGATTCTGCTTCGACTATATGGCGGGCTGCAAATATTCGGTCGATCCGCCGAAATACGATCCCGAAGGCGCCAAGAAGCTGCTCGCCGAAGCCGGCTATCCCAATGGGTTCGACCTGGAATACACCGTGTTCAACCCGATCAAGACCGTCGGCGAAGCCATTGCCGGTGAATTGCGTAAAATTGGTATCCGCACCAGGGTCAAACCGGTGACCATTGGCGTGTTCTACAAAACTTGGGTGGGCGGCAAGACCGAAATGGTCAGCGTCAACTATCCGGCCTTCACCTTCCCCGACGCCGGCAACTTGCTCGACACCTTCTTCGGTGGCCCGCGCGATTACACCGGCTCCGACGTGGTCCATCAGGCGATGAAGAAAGGCGCCGCCGAATTTGATCCCAAAAAACGCGCCGCCATCTACGAACGCGCGTTTAATGATCTGAACAGGAACAGCCATTCCTTGGCGTTTTCGTCCCTTTCGACGGTGTTCGCCCATTCCAAGGACGTGGCCATCAAGGCCGATCCTCTGGCGGCGGGCGCCAAATTCATCACCGACTATCATTGGAAGTGATTGCCTAAAAATCAATCAACAGCATTGCGGCCCGCCTTAACCGGCGGGCCGTTTTTTTGCGGCGACCGTTTTCGCCGTACTTGTTCTTGACCATGCCATCGGCTTCAAACAATGGGCGGGCGGCGGGGGTGATTGGGTGTCCTATTGGATTGTGGGATTTAAAACATAAAAAAAACATTATCCATATTATTCCAATTAATATTGTTGAAATTATAAAATATTTGTGATAATATAGATTAATTCCAATAAATTTAAATTATAGAATCATGCCGCAATCGGATCGCCGGGGCGGATACGGTCCCGTTGGGTTCTTAGGCCTATAAATGCACAGGGCCGATATTTGGAGAAATGTCGCAGCACAGACCGTACGGAGATCACAAAGGCCGAAGAATAGGAGAAATGCGCCGTGCTTAGTGAAAATTATCTATTGGTTCCAGCGAAATATTGGCTCAAAAACCACACCAATCCATACCAAACCATACTTATCCATACCGGATTCAAATCGAATTAGGTCGCACGAATTTTTATTAACTATGCACCTAAAAGAAGAAATATTCCGGGAAGCGCGGTTATCCCGTTGCCGCGTTCCGCAAGACCACCTTATCGGCGCCTTTTTGCACCTGCACATAGCGCACGCTGGGATGTTTGCCCAATTCGCCCATCAGCGTCTTCAGGGGCTGGGCGGCGCCGAGATATTGCTTGGGTGGGCCGGCGGCGCGCATGGCGTTTATCTCCTGGTCGCCCTGCATGATGGTGTGCATGAGCAATTCCTCGTCCGTGGCGCCATCGAGGCCCAGGCTTTCCGCGTATTCGGCAACCGTCGGCGGCTCGCCGCTACTGGCGGGCGGCGTCAGCTCGGCAGCGCGGGGGTTGGCGAGGAGCTGGTCTTTCAGGTTCTGATCCATCCACGGCGCACCGGAATCTTCGCCAAAGGCACCTTGCGCGAAGCGGATCAACTCGTCGATCACCACCTTGTAGCGCTCGCCGGTGGAAACGTTGAGGGCCGCTTGCGTGCACATATATTGGGAGAATGGAGTGATCATGATCGGATAGCCGAGATCTTGGCGGATCTGAATAGTTTCCTCGATCACCTCGTCCATGCGCGCATCCAGGCCGATCTCGGCCAACTGGAATTTCAAATTGGAAATGACGCCGCCCGGTATTTGGTGGACGAACTGGCCGTAGTCATATTCCAGATGCTCGCCCAGCACCATATCGTCTTCGCGGGCAACCGCGTAGAGCCGCTCCGACACGTCCTGCAACAAGGTCTCGTCGACACCGGGATTATGGCCGCGAAGGCGCGCATTGGCGGCAATGTTGAGCACCGAGGGCTGCGCCGAGCCTTCCGCCAGGGGCGGGATGCCGGTATGCAAAGTCTCGACGCCAAGCTCGATCGCTTCCAGATAAACCAGCGGCGCCAGGCCGGTGGTACAGTGGGAATGCAGCTCGAACGGAATATCGCCGACGATGTCCATCATGATCGGGACCAAAGTGCGGATGCGGTCCACGGTGAGCAGACCGCCCTGGTCTTTCAAATAGATGGAATCCGGATTAAGCGATACGGCCAAGCGGGTCTGCTCGGCGAACAATTCATCCGTATGGCGGGGCGAGATGGAATAGGAAATGGCGAGCGCGCAATGGAGGCCGATGCCTTTCAAAAACGGGATCAGCGACGGAAAGACCCGTTTCATCTGGTCGGCGGTGTTGCCGGTCAGTTGCACCCTGTTGAGGGCGCCGATCTGCACTTGATGGGTCCAGAACAATTCGCCCAGCGCCGGCGGCGTCGGCGAGCCGAAGGCGTTGAGGTTGAGCCCGCCGCCCATGCAGGCTTTCGGCGTATTGGGAATATTCGCCGCCAGCATACGCATGGTGTCCCACGGATTTTCTTTCAGATCGCGGATCATCTTTTTGAAATGGATGGCGTTGCCGGGAACTTCGATCACCTCGAAGCCGCACCGGTCCATATCGGCGGCTACTGCCTCGATCTGGCCGTGACGCATACCCATGGCCCACAAGCTTTGCGAGCCGTCGCGAAAAGTGGTGTCGAGAAATTTCACATCCATAGCCAGAGCCTTCCCTTTATTTACGCGGACCTAGCGCACCACACCTGGGTCAAAAATGCCAGCCAAATGCGCCTTTTGCAGCTCTCAAATTTCCTGCTAGTCTTTGTCCTGTCATGACCCAAAAAACCGCCAGTGAAGCCGGGCCCGGCCCAAAACCGACCCTTGCGGCGGCGCTCGAAGATGTTGACGCCTTTGGCGTCGGTATCTTTGAAGGCGCGCTGGAAAAGGGCGAAACTGACGAGGTGCGCCGCCGGCTGTGGGCTGTCGCCGATGCCAAGGAGGCCGCCGGGCCAACCGATTTCGTGCCCGCCGATGCAGACGACAAAAACATCCGATTGTTGAGCCTGATCAATTGGGATGCGTTTTTTATCGAATTGTCGGTGCGCGCCGAAGTGATGGAGGCCGCGGCCCATGTGATCGGCGAGCGGATGCTGCTCTCCAACTACAGCGCCAATATCATCGGCCCCGGCGCCAGGTCCATGGTTCTGCATGCCGACCAGGGCTATGTGGCGGAGCCCTGGCCGCCCATGGCGCTGGCCGTCAATGTGGGCTGGATGGTGGATGATTTCAATGAAGCCGCCGGCGCCACCCGCTATGTGCCTGCATCGCACCAGGCATCGGGCAGCCCGGATCCGGACCGGGACTATGAGACCCTGCCCATCGAAGGGCCGGCGGGCTCGATGATCATTATCGACGGGCGCGTCTGGCATACGTCGGGGGCCAACACGACAATGGATCGCCAGCGCGCCGCCATCTTCGGCTATTACACGGTTCCCTGGATACGCCAGCAGGTGAATTGGCGGGACGCGCTGGACGCCGGCGTTGCCTCCGAATGTTCGGATGAGTATCTGCAATTGCTCGGCTACAGCTTGGGCAACCGCGAATTGTTCAATCTCGGCGCCATGAAAGCCCGCGCCGAGAAATACAGAACCGAGGCCGCCGAGAATTAGACTAGGGGGGGAGACTATGAAATTCGCGCATTTTTCCCATATCTGGGGCAAGCCCGGCATGACCGCCGGCGAGCGCTACGACCAGCTCTGGCGGGAAGTTATACTGTCCGACGAGCTGGGTTTCGATTACGGCTTTTGCGTCGAGCACCATTTCCGCCCCGATGAAAGCTGGATGTCTTCGCCGGCCCTCTATGCGGTGGGCGCCGGCGCGCGCACCAAAAATATGCGCTTCGGCGCCATGGGGTTTTTGGTGCCGCTGCATCATCCGGCGCGCCTGGTTGAAGAAATCGCTATCGTCGATCAGATGCTCGGCGGGCGGTTGGAGGTGGGATTGGTGCCCGGCATCTCCCCCGATCCGTTCCCCCATTTCGGCCTCGACTACCAGATGCGCAAACCGGTCACCATGGAATTCGTCGATTACATGCGCGCCGCTTATGGCGAGGAGCAGCCCTATTCGTTTGCGGGCGAACATCATAAGGCCGATGGCATTTTGCTTTCGGTGCAGCCGGTGCAAAAACCGCATCCGCCTTTGTGGATGCAGAGCCGGGATCCGCAAACCCTGGAATATTGCGCTGCCGAGGGCATCAATACGGGCTTTTTCATCTCCTTCCCGCGCGAAGAAGCGGCGCCTCGCTACCGGAAATATCTGGACGACTGGGCCAAGGCCGGGCACGCGCACAAGCCGAATATCGGCTATTCGACGGTGGTTTATGTGGATGAAACCGACGAAAAAGCGATGGAGACGGCCCTCAAGCGCGCATCCCGCGCCTATGTAGGCTTTTTGCGACCCGCGGAGCCGGGGCAAAGCTTCGAAGATCGGGTCGCCAATTTGTCGGCCCGCTTTACGGCTAGGGGCGAGCATGGCGCCGCCGAGATCATGGGCAATATCTTCGATCCCGAATACCTGGCGGATCACGATCTGGCGTTCATCGGCTCCCCCGATACGGTCGCAGGCAAATTACGCGAGGCGTCCGAAAAAGGATTGTTCAATGTGTTCATGGGCGAGTTCAATTTTGCCGATCTGCCGGAAGACGATCTGATGCGCTCGATCCGCATGTTCGGCGAAGAGGTCATCCCGCAGCTCCGCGATTTCGAGCCCTTCTGACCCACCGGAGGCCCCAATAATGACCGATATAACCCTGCCGATCACCAATATGCGCTTCGACGTGACCATGCCCTTGTTCGAGGGGCGCGTTGCTATCGAAGGCGCTACGTTGGAGCCGGTGCAGACCACGCCCATGGTGTTCGCCGACGTGCCTGATCTGCGCACTGGCGATTTCGGTATCTGGGATCTGAATATGGGCTATTTGCTCCCCGCCATCGAAGCGGGTTGGGAGTTTGCTGCCCTGCCTGTCTTCCAGAAACGGAAACCGGTGCTGCAATTTATCTATGTGGCGGACGGCATCAATAGCCCCCGCGATCTGGAAGGGGCGCGCATCGGCACCCGCCA
>JABHAA010000055.1 GCA_018674495.1 Rhodospirillaceae bacterium
ACCTCGATTGCGAGTGGTTCCTTTGAGGAACAGGCGCCGATCTTTGTTGGTGAGAGCAGCGTCCGGGTTCAGCTAGATGCATTTGAGTTGGTTGCGTCGTCGTCGTCTGGTTTGGCCGATGGTCATGTTGACGCAACCTTCCCGGTTCGGGTTGCCCTTGATGATGCGGATGTTGGCTCGACGGTTGCGTTGTTTATTGATGGCAGCTCGCTTTTGGTTACGCCGGCGGTTACGCAGGATGATCTAGACCGAGGATACTTGAACGTTACGGCGACCCATGCGGGTGCCGATGGTTCGAGCCATGCGATTACATCACAGCTGACCACCTCGGATGGCACCCAATCCCCTGTCTCCAATGCCTATACGGTGACCATTGGTGCCGGCGGAAGCGTGGTTTCTGTTATCGAGGGCACATCCGGTGACGATACGCTTTACGGCACAGCTGACGATGACGTTTTCTATGGTTATGACGGTGATGACAGTTTTTACAGCAGCTTTGGCAACGATACCTTCGATGGCGGTGAAGGCGATGACGACGGGGTCTACTACACCCATAGTTTCGGTGACAACACCGGTCACTCGGAAGGTGTGAATATAGATCTCGCCACTGGGCAGGTTACGGACAGTTCGGGCAAGACCGATACACTTATTGATATCGAAAAAGTTATTGGCAGTCCCCATGACGATGTCATGGTTGGCTCGGACGGTGATGAGCTCCTGATAGGGGGCGATGGCTCTGATCGGATTACCGGCGGTGCCGGCAACGATGATCTGGAAGGCGGCGCTGGTAACGATACCTACATTGCGTCGCTGGGCACGGACACCATCGAAGTCGGTACCGGCGTCGATATCTTTAAAGTCGAGCTCGGTGATCTGTTCTTTGAAGGCGCGGAAATGGTGGTTGCGGATGGCGACGCCAACTACAACGATCTGCGCTTCTATCTCTATGATGACGTCGCCTTGACGTCCGCCACGACGACGGTCCTCGATCATTTGGTCTCTGCGCTGACGACTCTGGTGTTTGATTTCGACGAAGACGGCGTGCTCGATCAGTACACCGTGGCGACCGTGTTCGATAATTCCGCAAATACCACGGATGATCTGGCTATTGCCGGAACTGCCCTCGACGATACTTTGGCCAATGGCAGGGCGATCAAGGGTGGTGATGGCGACGATATCCTTACCGGTAATGCCGGTGCCGATGAATTGGACGGCGGCGCCGGTGACGACTGGATCGAAGGCGGCGAGGGCCTTGATTCGATCATTGGCGGCACGCACGGCACATTCGGCGATACCATTTCCTTCCACTCCGGGACCCAGGCCGTAGCAATCGATCTATCCACGAACACCATCACCAACGATGGTTACGGTAATGCGGACACGGTGAGCGGCATCGAGAATATCGAAGGCTCGGAGCTGGGCGATAGCCTGAACGGTGATACCGGCGTTAACTTCCTGTTTGGATTGGAAGGCGACGATACGCTGATCGGCGGCGGCGGCGGGGATACCTTTGAAGGTGAAGGCGGTGCCGATACCATGACCGGTGGTGCTGGGGTTGATCGCTTCATCTACGAAAGCAGCTTCGATTCCGGAACCGGCGCGGGTAACTTCGATACCATCACCAACTTCAACGCTAACGCCGAAGATATTTTCGATATCAGCGCCTTTGCGCAAGGCACGTTCGCCTATATCGGAGATTACACGACCGGCAACGAAGGGACGGCGGCATTCTCTGGCGGTACGAATACTTCGGCCCGTTTCAATTCAACCACAAAGTTGTTGGAGATCGATGCTGATGGCGATGCCGTCAAGGATATGGAAATCCAGCTCGACACGACCAATGCAACCAACCTGGACACCACTGACTTCGATACCACGGGTATCTAACGGTTTCTTGGGCCGCTCTATTCCGTTTGGTTATCGTTAACGATCGAAACCGAAGTCACGTCAATAAGTTCGTTTGCGGCACTGAGTGTTGATGATCTTATGGATTGTAGTTCATTTAATTTATTCAACGCACGGTATAGAGAATTTTCGATCGCTTTTTCATACCGGGTGAGCTTCCCAAAGAAATCCGGCTGCGAATTGTTTATAAAACTTAACCGAAGATCTCTGAAATATCCCTGGCTGCGTTCGGACTGACTTTCCAAGAACAAACCGAATTCGACATTGCGGGCCCGGCGCAACCGCCAAAGGCAAATCACCACCTCCTCCGCCAACTTAACCTCCAACATTCCTTGGGGCTTGGTTTCGGCAAATAACGCATCGGAGAGCGTCTTGAATTCTTCCTGGTCTTCGCCGGGAAGCACGAAGGTCGCGGCTTGCAGCCCATGTTTCACGGCGTTTGTTCTGGACACGGCTTTACCGTGCTCGGAATTGGGGCCGGTGCTCAATTTGGCATTAGCCTGGTTGGATTGGATCTGTCTCGCACTCGCCATCATAATTCTCCCTGACATTATACAGCCTAAGCATCTTAGATATCTCGCTAGACTTGGATTTCAAGTCGTGGACTGAAATCCAAACGCTTAAGTGCAAATTAAGGGAAGGCCCGGTCGGAGACCCTTGAACTACGAAACGAACCCAATCTGGAAAAACGTTATGATATAAGGCTTTAGGCCGCCGTTTTATCCAGAACATCTTTCAACGGGCCTAGCCAGTCGGCGAAATGTTCCCACCGGCTTATGGACGTGGTGTAGATGGGCTGGCGCACCTGCCAGGTGCTAGCGGTCTTCACGGTCCGCTCGGTATTATAAAATTGCAGACAGGCCTCGTCCCATTCCAGGCCGCAATGATCGACAATGCGGCGTGCCACGTCTTCATGGTTCTCCACCATGTCTTCGTAATCCACATCCATAATCGCGCCCGGCATAACCGAATGCCAATGGCGCATGATGCGTTCGTAATCCCGGTAATACTCGCAAAGCCCCTCCAGCGAGTTGGAGAAGGCCATGGGGTTTGTGAAATGCTGGAAATAGCAGGACAGGCAGGTATCCAACGCACTGCGCCTGCAATGAATGATTTTGGCATTGGGTATAAACAGTTTGATATATCCCAGATGCATGAAGTTGGCCGGCATTTTGTCGGTGACGTGGGAATATTTACCGCTGAGCCGGTCCAGGTAGGATATGTAAGACTGGCCAAGCCGGCAGGCCGTCATCGCATCCAGATCGCGGGCGCATTCGGGGTAGGCGGCGGAACCCGATACCTCGGCACTGATGGCATTGACCAGATGGCTGATCCGGTCCAGCTCGCCGCCGCCAAAAACTTGCGGATGGCTGGCCAGGGTCTGCTCGGTCAGCGTGGTGCCGGAGCGCGGCATCCCGACAATGAATATGGGGACGTTGGAATCGCTGCCAAACCCTTCCCGGCGGGCGAACAATCTGCGGTCGAAAACGTTGATTATGCGATCGACCAGGGAATTATGAATTTTGGCATCGAACGGCGGCGCCCGGTTGTCCAAATCATTACCTTGTTTGAAATGATCGAACGCCTTGGCGAAATCCTCGGTGTCGTCATATATTTTTCCAAGGGTAAAATGGATATTTGATCTTTCCTCCTGGGGGCGTCCTTCTTCGGCAAGCAATTGCTCCATCTTGTCGATGTCCGAGTTTTCTGTGTCCGTAACGCGCGCCCGCGATAGATTGTAATGGGCTTGAACATTGCCCGGATCGATGTCCAGGGCGTGTTCATAATGTTTGATAGCTTCGTCTATTTTACCGTTGCTTTTCAAAAGGTTGGCAACATTATTATGAACTGCGGTCATCTTTGGATTGTGCGCCAGAACGCGTTCATAAACGCCAATCGCCTCGTCGATCTGGCCGTCTGAATCGAGCGCGTGGGCCAGCGCCATGCGGGCTTCGGTATAATCTGTCTTCAACGACACGGCCTTGCGCAAGTAAGCAATGGCCTCTTCTTTACGGTCCTGTTCCAGATACATAACGCCCAAATAATGGAAGGCTTCGGCGAACCCCGGATCGAGCGCCAAGGCAAGCCGGTATCGGGCCATCGCTTCGGGGCGCCGCCCCTGGTCGCGCAGACTGTTGCCGATACCCAGATGCGCCAATTGATATTCGGGTTTCAACGCCAAGGCTTTCTCGAACATGGAGGACGCCTGTTCGAGCTGGCGGTTGCGGCGCATGGATTCGCCCAGGTTGCAGAAATATTGCGGGTTGGTATCGTCGAACTGAACCGCCTTGGTCATATACTCAATGGCCTTGCCATAGCGGCGCGCCAAATAGTGGGTGAGGCCGAGTGCGTGCAGCACGCCGGCATTGTTCGGCTGTATATCCAACGCCGCCTGGCAGGTTTTTTCTGCCCGCTGGTACGATCCCGTACTGATGAGTTGCATCACCTCCGCCAGTACTGCGTCGGAGTTCGTGCCGACCGCCGCCTCTTCCATTTCAGCTCCCGCTTTTGGTCTTAACCTCGATGCGATACCATAATGATTCTGCCGCCAATTGTCACATTTGGCATTGCGGTAAATGTCACCAACGGCCCGATTGGGAATATGCATTGAGTGGTTCTGAAAATACTGGGGCTCAAACAGCTTCGCCGGCCGGTATCGATTGGCCGGGCGTGCCCAGCCTACGGGCCGCCGGTGCAAGAGAGTTGCTGCGGCAATTGGATGATAGCCAGTGGTGGGCGCCTGAAAAATTGGAGGCGGCACAGTTTCGCCAGCTCGGTAATTTGCTGGCCCATTCGTATCGGACGGTTCCCTATTACCGCGATAGCCTGAAGGTTCTGGATGGCTTGAGGCGGCGCGAATTGAACGCCGAAGTCTGGTCGCGAGTGCCGGTGCTCGACCGCGCCGCCGTGCAGCAAGCCGGTCCCGATATGTTCAGCCGTGCCGTGCCCAAGGATCATGGCTCGATCTCGGAAATTCGTACCTCGGGATCGACCGGGCGTCCGGTCCAATTACAGGGCACCGGTGTGACGCGGTTATTTTTTAATACTTTGAACCTTCGTTATCACATTTGGCAGGGGCGTGATTTCTCGGGCTCGGTGGCTTGTATCCGAAATCTCAGCGGCGCCATGAAATCCTCCGCCGCCAGGGGCAGGGGGCAGCCTTGGGCGCCGACCATGGGGCCGGGGCGCATGGTCTATTTCGATATCACGCGCCCGGTCCGGGAACAGATCGAATGGCTTGGAGAGGTATCGCCGAAATATCTTCTTACCTTTCCGTCAAATCTGAAAGAGATGCTCCGCTTGAGTGCCGAGACCGGTTTCAAGCCGGATGGCCTGGCGGGGGTGGCGACGATGAGCGAAACCCTCGATCCGTCCACGCGCCAGGAATGCCGGGACGTGTGGGATATACCGATTTCCGATACCTATTCCACGGAAGAGGCCGGGCTGATTGCCTTGCAATGCCCGGACCATGATCATTATCACGTACAGTCCGAACATATTAATCTGGAAATTCTTGGGCCCGATGGCCAGCCTTGTCCGCCGGGTAGCGTGGGGCGCATTGTCTTGACCGATTTACACAATTTTGCTTCGCCGCTTATCCGCTACGATATCGGCGACTATGGCGAAGCCGGTGCGGCTTGCGCCTGCGGGCGTGGCCTGCCGGTTCTGGCGCGCGTTTTAGGGCGGGCGCGCAATATGCTAAGCCTGCCTTCCGGCGACAAGGCCTGGCCAAGTTTCCCGGAGCGCGAAATGATGGCGATTGCGCCGATCCGGCAATTTCAAATCGTTCAGAATAATCTGAAATCGATTGAAGCCAGGTTTGTGGTCGTCCGGCCGCTAACCGGTGCCGAAGAGGAGCAATTGCTGAGATATCTTCGCAAATGTTTGGGCGGCGGCTTTGAAATTGACCTCGCCTATTTGCCCGAAATAGCCCGGGGAAGCGGCGGTAAGTACGAGGATTTCCTATCGATGGTAAATGGCTCGTGAGGCACCGGTATAATAGGTGCTCAATTCTTTCGGGCAGAAGCTACCAAGAGGCGCAATTCGCTATTTATGACCTTCCCGGCGGCGTTTTTTGGCAGCTTGGAAACCCTTTCTATGTGGACGGGGGCGCGAACGCCAAGCCACGATCGGCAATGCCGCATTAGCTCAAACATAGGCAAATCCTCGTTGAGTATAACCGCGGCATGTGGCTCCTCGCCCCGTGATACCGATGGAATGGAGAATGCCGCCGCTTCAACGACCGCCGGATGACGATAGAGTACATTTTCGATTTGGGCTGGATAAATATTTATGCCGTCAAAGATGATGAGATCGTCTTTACGGCCATGGTGGATCAGTGCGTTTGAATCTGTGAATTCCGCAAGGTCCCCGGTATCAAACCAATTGTTTCTCAAATCTTCACTGTGACTACCGGCTGGGTCTATATAATTGGTGATCGTCCCTTCGGACTTGATAAACAATTCGCCAATTTCTCCGGGTGGCAACGGCGCGCCCGCATCATCGACAATTTTAGCAGAATTCCCGGGGGTCAAGCTTCCGACAATTCCAGGTGTATTTCGGATGGATTCGGGCCCGGCTAGCGAGACCATTCCGGTTTCGCTAATTCCGAAGCCGACATAAAGGTTCGGTGTCAGCTTTTCCATATATTCGCGGCGTGATACATCGGGAATAATAGTAGAGCTCACCCTTAACGCATTGATTTGCGGGAACAAACACACACCTTCCGTGGATATTTGGACAAGACTGTCGGCGTGAACGCGCGCGCATGCGATATAGTTGATGTTCAGTTCCAAAACGGCGTCCGCCAGATTATCGGGTGTCAGGAGCTCATTAAGGATAAACGCGGCGCCGGAATTTATGCACCGGATATAATTTTGCCGTGCTCCTATAAATTCGAAATCAACCAGCGATAAAAAACGATTATCGGGTTTGTCGTAGGAAAGCAGGCGCGATCTGTTTACGGCGGCCTCATGGGACAATAGACCCAATTTTGGTTCGGGCGATGTTGTGCCTGAAGTGGCGACTATCAGATACATGGTTTGGTTATTGCCAAGGCTTTCCTCAACGACCGGTTCAATATCTTTGTAATCTGCGAAATCTTCAGGTGGCCCGGATATTGTCGAGATTTCAGTATTGGTAAATGCGCCGCCATCCGAAACCACGACATCCAGGCCTAGCCTTTTTTGAAGACCTATTTGAACCTGCAGCGGATCGGACTTGGAAATTGGTATCTGGACGGCTCCCAATCGCGCGAAAGCCATCGACGCTATAATTTTTTGGAGTTGATTTGAAAGTTGGATGCCTACGGCATCTCCGGGCTCCACCCCCTTTTTTCGGTATCCTTGCGCAACCCAGGACACGGCGCGATCAAATTCGTAGTAGCTGAGCGATGCGCCGGGTGAAATAATTGCCGGCGCATCCGGCTGAACCCGGGCCTTTGCAGATAACAGATCAGTTATGTTCATCCGCCAACAATATTCTTGATAAAATTAATAGAAAAAATAAATCATCGGAAATATTTGAATCCCAATATACGATGAAACCTTAGAAAAGCTCCAATTTATTGATAAGTTATTGATATTATTAACAACTTATTCTAGTTTGAAGCCGTAAGCGCGAGAAGCTGCTCACCCGGTTATACAATGCTCGTTCGATCATTGTGGTATAAGTCAAAACCGGCGGGGCTGGCGGGATTGAAATGACCAAAATGGATCGCCGGAGTTTGGCAAGCGTAGTTGGGTCGATATGAAGGAATTATACACGCGTCTGTTTTCCAGGCCGGCCATCGCCGCTGAATTGATTACGGCGACGTTCTTCATTTCTATTCTGGCGTTGGCAAGTCCTTTGTTCGTGATGCAGGTGCTCAACCGGTATGTTGCGCAAGGGGTAGACGCGACGCTGATCACCCTGACTTCCGGGGTGCTGATCGCCATCATCCTTGAGCTGGCCTTCCGCGAGGCGCGCATGCATCTGGCGCAGCGACTAAGCACCAAAGCCGACGAGGATTTGACCAATTCCAGTTTCAACGTATTGACCCGCGCCAAGCTGGACGCCTTGGAGCGGGTGCCACCGGATATGCGCCGGGAAATACTGAATGGCACCAGCGCCGTCGAACAGGCCTATAGCGCCAGCAATATCAACGCGGTTCTCGATGTGCCGTTCGCGCTTTTGTTTGTCATTATTCTTTACCTATTGGAGCCGACGATTGCCTTCGTGGTCGGCGGGTTTTTGCTCGTGGTGTTCTTTGGGGGCTTGTATGGCGCCGCGTCTACTCAGTCTAAAACCAACGAATTGACCAATCATTCGGGTCATACCAGCGCTTTGTTGGGAACAGCCATTCGGGAATCGGAAACCGTCCGCGCCTTCAACGCGGTCCGCCTTTTGCAAAATGACTGGGCGTCAAATTCCGGATTGGTGCATGATTTGCGCCGCAAATTAGCTGCGCGCCAGGGTTTTGTCCAATCGCTCACGCAAACATCCAATGCACTGTTGAGCGTCACTGTGATTGTCACCGCCGGCATCTTGGTGGTGTCGGGGGAAATGGATGTGGGCGCCATGATTGGAACGAACATCCTGGCGGCGCGCGCCATGCAACCGATCACCCGCTTTTCCCAGCTTGGTGGCTCGTTCACCAAGGCAAAACAGGCCCTCAATCTTTTGGCCGAGTTTTCAAAACTGCCCCTGGAGCGGGATCGGGGCAGCGCGCTAACCGAATATACCGGTGGCCTGGAATTTCGTGATTTGGGGTTCAATTATCATGGCGAAAGCAATCCGATATTTGAATCCTTATCCTTTAAGGTGGAACCCGGCTCGGTTCTGGTGGTAACCGGCTCCAACGGTGCCGGAAAAACGACCCTCGCCAAGGTGATATTGGGACTTTACGATCCGATGCGCGGCCATGTTTATGCCGACGGGCTGGATATTCAGCAGATGGCCTCCGAATGGTGGCGCCAGCAAATCGTCTATCTTCCGCAAGAGCCGGCTTTGGTGAATGCCAATATTTTTGAGAACCTGACCCTCAATAATCCCGAGGTCGATCCCGAACATGTCAACCGCATCGTCGATGCGACGGGCCTTCGCAAATTCGTCGACGAAAGCGATGCCGGGCTGGAAACGCTGATCGTGGATAATGGCTGGCGTCTGTCCGAGGGCATTCGCCGCCGCCTGGCATTGGCGCGGGGGTTGTTGACCAACGGCCGTCTGGTCATATTTGACGAGCCCACGGAAAGTTTCGACACCCAAGGTGTGCAGACCGTGCACGCAATCCTCAGCCAATTCGCGCAGGATGGGCGCACCATAATCGTCATGTCTCATGATCCCAATATTGTCAAAGGCCGCCATACGGTTTTGGATCTTGATAGTAAACCGGTGCCGACGGTAACAAATGTGCCCGGTGTAGTGGCCAACGCGCCGCCGCCCGAAAATGCCGGCGACGACCGCCAGACCGGCCAAGGCTAGCATCCGGTGGTGACATGGGATTAACCCGATGAGCGAAGAACAGGAAGAAGTCAGGGAAGGCGGCTTTAAGCCGGGCGTCGGTCCGCATTTGGTGTATATGTTGTGTGCGGTCTTGACCGTGTCGTTTGTCGCATGGGCGGCGTTCAGTACCCTCGATATCGTTAGCATGGCGACCGGCGAGGTGATCCCGTCCAGCCAGGTTAAAACGGTTCAGCATCTGGAAGGTGGTATCGTCTCCAAAATTCTTGTCCGCGAAGGCGAGGAGATCAAACAGGGCCAGCCGCTGATCGAGTTGGAACCAACCACCAGCACCGCCGATGTTGGCGAGCTGAAGGTGCGCTTAACGTCATTAAATGTTCAAATCCAAGAGCTTAAGTCCCGGTTAAACCATGACAAGGTACCCAAGTTCGACGCCGACACGATTAAAGATTATCCCAATCTGGTTCGCGAATTCCGGCGCAGTTTTGAGATTTCGTTGCGCCGGCAGGCGTCGGAAATCGAACAACAGAAGAATATCGTGCAGCAGCGAAGAAGCGCCATTGGCGAGATTAATACGCGGATCAATTCCCGCCGCCGCAATTTGAATCTGTTGAAGGAACAAATCAAAATTTCGGATGATCTGTTGAAGGATAATCTGACCAACCGCTACAAGCATTTGGATCTGCTGAAAGAGGCCGGCAAAACCCAAGGCGACATCGAAGAGGATCAGGCGGCGCTAGTTTCGGCGCGCTCGGCATTGGAAGAAGTTTCGGCCGGGCTGCAAACCGTTCAGAATACCTTTGACGAAGAAAACAAAGCCGCTCTCGACGAAGCCCGGCTGAGCTATAACGAGCTTACCCAGCGTATGCAGAAATTCCAGGACAGCCTAAAGCGGACCAAGCTGCGCTCGCCGGTATCCGGCGTCGTCAAATCCATCCATATTGCGACCATTGGCGGTGTCGTAAAACCAGGCGAGCCGGTTGTCGATATCGTGCCCAAGGGCGATAAATTGATTGTCGAGGCGCAGTTGCAGACCCAGGATATCGGCTTTGTTCAGGCCGGCCAGAATGTCATGGTGCGGCTGGCCTCCGCCGATGCCAACCGGTTCGGCGGTTTGGAAGGGGAGGTTATCTCGGTGAGCCCCGATACCCTGCTCACGCCGGACGGCGTTCCCTATTACAAAGTGCGGATTGCCACCGACGTCGCCTATTTTGAGCGCGGCGCATTGAAATACAGCCTGTTTCCGGGAATGCAGGTCATTGCCAACATTCACACCGGAACCCGCACCATATTCCAATATATGTTCGACCCGTTTCTTTCCTCCATGGGCGACGCCATGCAGGAAAGATAGGCCGGCAGGTTATTTCGGCGCTTTTGCTTTTTTCGGCGCGTCTTGTTTTTCGGCTGACTCGTCCTTGTTTTCTTCGATCCTGGCTTGCACCTGCTCTCCGATGTCTTTGGCCGCGTTGGAAATCCCTTGCAGGATCGGCGAGAGTTGATTGGCCGGGATCATCAGCCGGACTTGCGGGCGCAGTGAATCGCCTTCGGCCTGTTGGGCAAAGGTAATGCGAAATACGCCATTTGCATGGGACATATTCGCAACCCGTTCCACGAAATATTCTGTTGGTGCTTCTTCGGCCATGGTGAACTCCTATTGTCGGTTGAGCTTTCTACTTCATTGGAAAATATAGAAAAAAAAGATTGAGCGAAAGGTAATTCTGCGTTTCGGTACGCCTCGCGTCAGCGCCGCCGCTTGCCGGCTTCATCGACCACCTGGGTGATCCAATCGAAGACATCGCCCTTGGCCGAATTGAATTGCAAAGCAACCCCATCGTCGCCGACGCGGATAATACGGCCCGGTACTTTTGGCGAGTTTTTGGCGTTCATTTGAATGGCGCCGCCGATGCTCAAATATTCTGGATCGACGTCGACCCCAAGGTCGAACTGTACAACCGCGCCGCTGGCCGAAACATTGGTGACGCTTGCGGTATGTTCATGATTGTCCCCATCAACAACGACGACCTTGATATCGGTGTCGTAGCGCGGAAATTCTCGCTGATTATCACTCATAACTTTCCCCGGCTGCTATTCGTAGCCGCCTGTGCGGTCCAGGAATTTACCCCGGATATCATTTATAACGCGTTAGCTGTCACCCAGTTGTGACTTGGATTACAAGCTCAATGATAATATTGGCATTTGTAAGGGTATTACCAGCCGAAATCAAAGCGGGCGCATGATCGAGAATTCTTTACCATGGTTGGTGATGCTGGCCTACGCCGTCGTCGTTTGGCGTCTGGCGCCGAAGCGTAGCTCGGTCGCCGGGTTTTTTTCCGGCGGCAGCGAAAAGGGTACGCCGCCGGGCCTTTGGCTTTTGGTCGCCAGCGCCGCTATATCCTGGATTTTTGCAAAATCCATCGCCAATGCCGCCAGCCTGGCGCAAGCTTTCGGGCTTTCCGGCTCGATCGGCTATGCAACCTATTATCTTAGTTTTCTGACCGCCGGCGTCGCTATTTATATTATTCGCACCCGGTCTGGCGATGCATCCTTGCCGGCGTTCCTCGCGCGCAAATATGGGGCCACCTGCGCCAAGCTTTTCATCGCCGCAATCGCCATCCGCCTGTTTAACGAGGTGTGGTCGAATACCAAGGTGGCAGGCCTTTATTTCGGCACCGAAGGCTCTTCCGGATACTGGATTGCCGTTATATTGGTGACTGCCTTCACGGTCTTTTACAGCTGGCGCGTCGGCTTAAGGGGCAGCCTGCTGACCGATGGCGGCCAGATGATCCTGGCGGCCGTGCTACTGGGCGGGGTGATGATATTTTTGTTGCCCGAATTTTCGGCGCGGGGATTGCCGAAATTTACCCCGGCTGCCAGCGCCGCCGGCTGGACCTTCGCCGGCCTCGCCTTCGTACAAGTGTTCTCCTACCCGTTTCATGATCCGGTGCTGACCGACCGCGCCTTCATCACCGACCCCAAAACCATGCTCAAGGGTTTCGTGCTCGCCGGCCTTATCGGCGGCGGTTTTATATTCCTGTTCGGTTTCATCGGCATCTACGGTAAATTGGAAGGGCTGAGCGGCAATCCCTCGCTCACCGTGCCCGCCGGTTTTGGCGTCGTTATGCTGCTGATCGTTAACGCCATCATGATGACCAGCGCCGGCTCGACCTTGGATTCCACTTTCGCCAGCACCGCGAAGTTGTCGGCCAGGGATTGGCCGGGCGCCACCGGGGCGCCCACCGAACGCCAATTCTGGTCCGGGCGGCGGGCCTTGATCGTTATTGCCGTGCTCGGCAACCTGCCGCTCTTGAGCATCTATTTGGGCGCCAAGGCTGGCCCGGCGATCATCGCCGCCACGACCATCAGCGGCACCATGGTCATGGGGCTGGCACCCATATTCCTGTTGGCATTCTTGCCTGGCGCCGGTCGCTTGAGCTTCCACCTGGCATTTTGGCCGGGGATATTGTTCGGTGCCGGGCTGACATTGGAGGGCGCCACCGGCGTCCAGATATTCCCGGCCTGGGTTGATTTCGGCGCGGGGCGCTACGCCGATGATTTCGGCGTGAACCTTTATGGGCTTGCCTTTTGCACGGCGGGTTTCGCCGCCGGCTGCCTGATCCCTAAGCGCCTGAAAGCAGCGTTTGGTCCGGAGCCAAGAACCGTATAAAACGGCTGCATGTGCGGAATTGCCGGAGCCCTGATTTATAGCGGCGGCGGTCAGGTTGCGAAGAGCGACCTGGCCGGCATGTGCCGCTCCATGGCCCACCGGGGACCGGACGCCGAAGGAACGTGGCTTTCAGGCGATGCGAAAGTCGGTTTGGCCCATCGCCGATTAACGATTATCGATCTCGCCGATGAGGCCGGTCAGCCGATGGCCAACGAGGACGGCGAGATCCTGGTAACTTATAACGGCGAGATCTATAACCACGCGGTTTTGCGAAGCGAATTGATTGCTGCCGGGCACCGCTTCCGCACCGATCATTCCGATACCGAAGTTGTTGCCCATGGCTACGAGGAATGGGGCCTGGACGGATTGTTGCAACGCCTCGAAGGCATGTTTGCTTTCGCCGTTTGGGACAACCGGACAAGGACGCTGTTCCTGGCCCGCGACCGCATCGGTATCAAGCCGGTTTACTTTACCCGGCACGGCGGCGCCTTTCTTTTCGGCTCCGAGATCAAGGCCTTGCTGGCCTATCCGGGCGTGCCGCGCCGGGTGGGCAGATTGGCGCTCTATCATTATCTGAGCTACCTCACGACGCCGGCGCCGTTGACCATGTTCGACGGTATCTACAAATTGCCGGCCGCCACATGGATTGAGGTAGACGCGTCCGGGCGCATGCAGGCCACCCGCTATTGGCGGGCGCTCCCGGGCCAGGGAATGGCGCCGGGCGCCTTGGATGGATTGTCGGGCGCCGCCCGCGAAGACTATTTGAGCGAAGGAATAAGGGCGCGTCTTAACGCGGCGGTGGAAAAGCGCATGATGTCCGACGTGCCTTACGGTGCGTTTTTGTCCGGCGGTATCGATTCGTCGGTCAACGTGGCGCTTATGGACCGCTACACCGATGATCCGGTGAACACCTTCACCGTCGGCTTCAAGGATCATGAGCATCTCAACGAGTTGGACCACGCCGCCCGCGTCGCCCGGGAATTCAATACCAATCACCACGAGGTTCTGGTCGATGAAGCGGCAATGGTCGAATATCTGGACGATCTGGTGCACCAACAGGACGAGCCGCTTGCCGACTGGGTCTGTATTCCATTGCACTTCGTATCCCAATTGGCGCAAGAGGCCGGCGCCAAAGTGATCCAGGTGGGCGAGGGGTCTGACGAGCAGTTCTGCGGTTACAACGGCTATATGAAATATCTGCAATTGCATGCCACCTGCTTTGGCCCGTTCCGCACCCTGTTGCCCGGCTTTGCGCGGCGGCCCATCGCGGCCTTGGCGCATGGGGCGGCCAGATTGTTTCCCGATTTCGAACAATACGCCGATGCGGTCAGCCGCGCCGCCGAGGGCCGCGAAGCCTTTTGGAGCGGCGCCATGGCTTATTGGGAATCGCAAAAATCTCGATTGCTGCCGGGGTTCAGCGCCGACGCGCCCAGCGGATTTGAAGATGTCGTCCAGGCTGGCTTGCTGCCGGAAGAGTTTTTGCAAGCGGACAGCTACCACGTGGCGGCCAGCTATTTGGCCGAAATGGATGACGCGGCGCCTGGAAGCGATCAACTGACGCGCATGATTGGTAATGAATTTCGGCTGCGGCTTCCGGAGTTGTTGCTGATGCGCGTCGACAAGATCACCATGGCCTCATCGCTGGAAGCGCGCGTGCCGTTTCTCGACCACGATTTGGTGGAATTCACCATGGATATTCCCGCCGCCGACAAAATCAAAGGCGGCGCGGCCAAACATCTCCTAAAACGCGCCGTTGCGGGTCTGATCCCGGATGACATTATTCACCGCAAAAAAATGGGCTTCGCCGCGCCCATGAAAGAATGGCTGCTGGGTGATTTCGGCCGCACCGCTGGAGAGGAAATTTTGGCCTCGCCATTGCTCGACGAAATTGGCGCGGACAAGGACATGATTGGACGCATGATCGGCGATCACCGAAGCGGTAAACGGGATGCGGCTTTATTGATCTGGGTGTTGTTCAACCTGACCGCCTGGCACGCTCATTGGATCGAAACCTAGGCTATCAGCCTCTACGCCCGCCCTTGATGGCGTCCAACAATACCGCTTCCAGTTTTTCCGCCTGCGCGTCCCATGTGAATTGGGCGGCGCCGTCGTGGTTAAGGCTAACTTCCGGGTAGCGATCAAAGCTTTCCCCGAGTGCCCGGGCGACGTCGGCTTCACTGCCTGCCGAATGCAGGATCGCGCCGAATTTCCTGGCAAGGGATTTGGCTTCGGCGCCTTCTTCCGGGTAGCAAATCACCGGTCGGCCGGCGGCAAGCAGCTCCACCACTTTGTGATGAAAGGTCCGTTCGCTCTTGATGTAGAGATTGGCGAAGGCGCTGGCATGAATGTCCCGCAATTGATCAAGGGCAACGTAGCCGTTCACCGTCACCCGGCAGAGATCCGATAAATCAGCAAAAATATTGCCAACCAGATCGGCATCGCTGCCGCAATAGACAAACTCCAAATCCTGGGCCGTGTCACCCTGAAGGGTCATAAGCCAGGATTTGATTGCCGATTTCAATTCGCCAAGCCGCGCCGGGTCGCCAATTGCGCCGGTCAGGCTAAAGCTTCGCCTTTCGGTACCCTGGGGCGGCGAAAGCGCATCATTTCCGAGCCCGCTATAGATTGTCTCGATCGCTCCGCCGAACCAGGCCACCGCATCCTCGGCGTGGCTGTTGGAGAGGGCCGTAAAGGCGGCCGCGTCCCGGTAGCGCCCGGCCAGGTGGCGGCGCAAGGGCCGGGCGATAAAGGCGCTCCAGAAATCCTTGATATCCGCCACCCAGGGGCACCCGGCGCGGGCGCTTAAGCTTTGGGCAATGTTCCAGCAATCGGTATTGCCGAAGCTGGACCAGATGACGTCGGGCTGGAAGCTATCGGCTAGGGTTGGGATAAACGATCCAGCGCCATCCCGCCAATCGGTAAATACGCCCGATTGGCTGAGATAATGCCAGAGCACGACTCCCTGGCGGACCGGACGCGGCGTTGATGTGCTTCGGAGCAGCGCCAACAGTCCCGGCTTCGCCGCCGCCGTCGCCAGTCGGAATGGCTCCAAAAAATTATGAGCGCCGAGCAATTTTCCGGCGGCCTCCGGCGAAGCCGTGCCCGCGTGCCCTTGCAACGGCGCCGTCAGCAAAACCACTTGGTGGCCGCGCGCCGTAAGGCTGGCCGCAAACTCGCGCAGCCGGACGCCGCAAATATGCGGGGTGTCCGGGTGGCAATGATTGATAAGGACGGCGCGCATCAGACCGGCGCTGCAAAGATCGGTAATTTGGGCAGCGCCCGCACCCGTGCAACGAAATGGGTGCGCCAGGCGTGCGCGATCAGCGGGCGCCAGAGTACATCCGCCAAATGGGTTTCGCCTGCATCGAAGCGGCGCAGCGCTTGTCGCCACCATGCGGCGTTCCAGATGTCGGAATTGGCGAAGTCACCCCTGTGAATAATATCGCGGACATAGCTGCCAAGAGGCCCTTGAAACCAATGGGCGGCGGGCGGCAAGAAGCCCCGCTTGTTCCAACGATCCCGAATTTGAATGGGCAGTTCATCGCCGAAGGCGCCGCGCAACAGGCGCTTCGTCTGGGCGCCGCCCATCAGCATTTCGGCGCGCAGCGAAAGTGTAAACTCGGCCAGCCGGTGATCGCAGAAGGGCAGGCGGACCTCCCGGGAATGGGCCATCGAATTGCGATCACCGTAGCGCAACAGGACCGGTAGATGCGCATGGCAATAATCGGTGTAAAGGGCGGCAGCCAGAGGACCGAAGCGTTCGGCTCCCTCTGGCGGTTCAGGCAAGGCGCCATAAAGATTGCGCGCCGCCGCCGGCTTCAAGCCGAAGGAAAAATCGCTGCCGGTGCCCAATATTCGCGACGCCAGATGGCGCATGGGTTTCGGCAACGCCGTTTTCAGACGTTGATCCGGTTTTGCCAGTGCCATCGGATAGCGGGATTGGATTGCAGCGCGTTCATCGCCGTTATCACCGCGTTCGGCCAAATAATTCTCAAAATATTGCTCGTAGCCACCGAGCAGTTCATCGGCGCCCTGGCCATCCAGGAGAACCGTGACGCCGGCCTCCTTGGCCAGGCGGAAGACGCACCATTGCGCATATTGGCTGGCGCTCCCCACCGGCAGCTCGTTGTGCCACATGAAATCTGATATCTCGTCCAGGAACCCCTCCGCCGTTGGCTCGGTCCAATGGCTGCGGGTGGCGGACGCCTCGGAAGCGATCCGCGCCCAGTATTCCTCGTCGGCGTCGGTGCCGGGGAAGATGCCGGAAAAGGTGTCATAGTCGGCGCCGGGCCCAAGCAGGCCACGCGCGGCGGTAACGATGGCCGTCGAATCCAGCCCGCCGGACAAGCAGGAGCCTTGGGCAACGTCGCTGCGCATGCGGATTTGAATAGCGTCTGTGAGCAGTTCCTTGAACCGCGCCTGCGCATCTTTCTCGTCGATGCCGGCCAAGTCGGCGGCGGGGGTTACATCCCAATAGCGCTGGGTGCGGTATTGCAGACTATCGAGATCGAGGGTCAGCGAATGCGCCGCCGGCAATTGGCATATACCGTCGAACAGGCTTTCGGGCTCGGAATCCAGCCCTTGGGAGGGGCGATAGAGGAAGCGCATGAGCCTGGTTTCATCATAGCCGCCGTCGATGGATTCCAGCGCCATTAATGATTTATATTCTGATGCAAAGGCAAAATGATCGTCCGATGCGCTGAACAGAAACGGCTTTTCGCCGATCCGATCGCGGGCGCAAAACAGGATGTTCCGCCGGGCATCGAATATGGCGAAAGCGAACATGCCGTTCAATTCCTCCAGGCAGGCCGGCCCCCAATGCTCATACGCAGCCGCTAAAACTTCTGTATCGGAACCCGATGTAATGTGGGCGCCTTCGGATTTCAGCCGCTCGGCCAATTCCAGGTAATTATAAATTTCGCCGTTGAATGTGATTACCAAATCGCCGCGCAACATCGGCTGATGCCCGGCGCCGGAGGTGTCGAGCACGCTTAAGCGCCGGTGACCGAGGGCGGCGCGGCCATCCTCGCTTATCCACAATCCGGAATCATCCGGCCCCCGGTGCTCAAGCATACGCGTCATTTCGGCGACGCTATGCCCGGCAACTGGGCGGTTTCCGATCAGGCCCGCAATGCCACACATGATCCCGGCTGATACCAGTTTGCCATTGGGCAAGGCAAGCCGCTCATGTCAGCCCACCTTTTGCTCTAGGGCGGCGATTGCGGCTTCGATAACCTCAGGCGGCGTGATCGCTTGGATCGATTGGCCGGCGGTGCGGAAGCCGGCCTTTGCCGTAACCTCGGCGGCCAGATCCCATGGATAGAAAATGTGGTGGCCCTCCCCGTGGGGAAACCAGACGCCGGGCTTGGCGCGGGCGCTGAAAATGGCGATGCAGCTGGTGCCCGCCAGCGCCGCCAAATGCATGGGCCCGCTATCGTGCCCCAGATAGAACACCGCGCCTTGCATGGCGAGGGCGCTTATGCGGGCCTCCGAGGTGCCGCAAAGATTGACCTTTGGACCGGTCCAGCCCCTGGTTACCTGTTCGGTTCGGCCATGCTCTTCGCTAGCACCGACCGAAACCAATCCCAATTGCGGGTAACGCTTGGTCAATGCTCCAAGGACCTGGATCCAATTGGCATCGCCCCAATCTTTGTCGGGAAGCTTGGCGCCGATGGAAAATGCGATATGGCCTTCGGCGCCCGCCAGTCCTTGCAGCAGGTCTTGCGCCGTTTGGTGTTCTTGATCAGTAAATTGGAAGCTCCAATCGGGCTCCGGCGCGCCTGCACCGGCCACAACGCGCAAAAGCCGGTCCGATTCGCTCTCCCACAGATTTTCGCCTGCGGACCGGTAGCTTCTGAGCGCACCGCCAAATGGCAAGCCGAGGATGGCTGGAATTCCACAAAGTTTGAAAAACAGCATCTCCTTCGCCAAGGCCGACCGGGGTGACGGTTCCGACAGGTAAATCGCTGCCTGGCATTTTAAGCCCCGGATCAGATTGATGCGATGGCGAAGGGATTGGATGCCACCACCGCCCGGCGGCAGATCGATAAAATCGTCGATCAAGCCGGAATTTTCCAGGACCGACTTGACCGGCGATGCGGCTTCCATGACCGGAGAATTGGACAGGCAAATGATTTCCCGGCCAGCATATTTGTTTCGGATATAATTCAGCGCCGGAATGCTGACGATGGCATCGCCAATACTGCCGCGCCGGAAAATCAGGATTCTGGCGGGCGGTGGCGCCGAGGCCTGGGCGCCGTGGGTTGCTGTTTCGGATCGGATGTTCATTCGGTCTCTTTAGGGGTCTTATAAGTTTGGCGCCTGCATGGTATGAATTCCAATGACTAAGTACATCTATTATACATCCGGAAATGGAATTTCCATGCTCGTTAATGGATCATCCCATGGATAAAATTTTTTTGAAAAGCGACAGACTGCGCATTCTGGTCAATGGAATTCATGCCAAAAGTGGCGGCGGTGTCACCTATTTGAAGAATATTCTGCCGATCCTGGCCGAAGATCCCGAATTGGAACTGCATCTGTTTATCCATCAGGACCAATTCCAGCTTTTCGAAATCGTCGACGAGCGCATCCGGGTTCATCTCCTCGATTTCAGCAACGGATTCTTCTTCAATCTCGTGTGGGAGCAGTTTGCGCTGCCGATTTTGGCCAGGAGCATGTCCATCGACGTCACTGTTTCGCCGGCAAACTACGGCCCGCTCATGGCGCCGGCACAGGTTATCATGCTGCGCAATTCCTTGGCGGTGGCGGGCAAGGAAACCCGCCCCGTCAAGCGGCTCTATTGGGCCGGGCTGACGATCATGACAGCCTTGTCTTTGCTCACCTGCCGGCGCGCCATCGCGGTATCCAATTACGCCCGCAAGGCATTGACCTTTGGCATCTCCCGGCGCCTGCAAAACAAGGTGTCGGTTATTTATCACGGCGTCCGCGAATCGTTCGTTCCGCCGGAGACGGCACGAAGCGGCAAATTTCTTTTGGCGGTATCGGATATTTACGTTCAAAAAAATCTGCATACTTTGATAAACGCGCTCGGCGAATTGCGGCGTACCAACCCCGATATCGTGCTCAAATTGGCGGGCAAGGCCATCGACCAAGGATACTTGAACGAGCTACAGAATGCGATCCGGGTTGAGAATCTGGAGGACGCAGTTGAATTCCTGGGCGAAATGAATTCGGACCAGCTTTTGGATCTGTATCAAAATTGTACTGCCTTCGTGTTTCCGTCGACGGTTGAAACTTTTGGTAATCCCCTGGTTGAGGCGATGGCCTGCGGGGCGCCGATTGTCAGCTCAAACACGGCGGCGATGCCGGAAATTCTTGGCGAAGCGGCGATCTATTTTGATCCGCTGAATGCGCGCGATATGGCCGCCCAAATAGACGAAATTCTGACCAATGCCGAATTGCGCCAGCGTCTGTCCGATAGAGCGCTGCAAAGGGCGGCATTGTTTTCGTGGCGCAATACGGCTCAGCAGACCGCGGACGTTATTAAAACCGTTGCCCCCGACCGGTATCAGGCGATCGCCAAATCAGTCGCCAATTCACCCGTGGGGGGCGAGCCGGTCGAGACGACATCGTGACATTTAAACTCGTTTATCTGGTCAGCCATCCGATTCAGTATCAGGCGCCCTTGCTCCGGGAAATTGCCGCCGATTCGTTTTTCGATCTTGAGGTTTTGTTCGAAGACGATTTTTCCGATGGCGCCTACCGGGATAAAGGATTTGCCGTGGACGTTCATTGGGATGTGCCGCTGCGTTCGGGATATAAAAATGCACTTATCGGCGACGTGGACCTCGAAGCCACCGTTCGGGGTGCCGATGCGGTTTGGGTGCATGGCTGGCAATCGGCGGCATTGAAGCGTGCGATCAGCCTGGCGCGGGACTTGGCAACGCCGGTCTGGATGCGCGGCGAAAATTGGATCGGCGCCATGCCCGATGGCGCGCCGCCCATGAAATGGGCCAAGCGGCTGTACCGCCGCCGTATTTTTGACAAATGCAGCGCATTTCTGGCCATCGGCTCCAAAAACAAGACCTATTATAAGGATTACGGCATCCCGGATAACCGAATTTTTTCAATGCCTTATGCCGTTGACAACGCCTTTTTCTCGGCTCGGGCGACGCCGCAGGCAGCCGCCGAAGTCCGCGCCCGCCATGGCATCGGCGCTGGGCGCAAAGTTCTTCTCTATGCGGGTAAGCTGTCGCGGCGTAAGCATCCGGAATTGCTGCTGTCCGCCTGGCAGAGCTTAGCCGGCTCGGCGGAGGAAAAGCCTATATTGCTGATCGTTGGCGATGGCGAGATGCGGGCCGCGTTGGAGGCCAAAGCTGGCAATGGCGTAATTTTCACCGGTTTCAAGAACCAAAGCGAAATGCCTGCCTATTATGCCGCCGCCGATCTGTTCGCGCTGATAGCCGAGCGCGAACCTTGGGGCCTGGCGGTCAACGAAGCGATGGCATCGGGCACCGGCGTCATTGTGTCCGACGAAGTGGGCGCGGGGTTCGATCTGGTCGACGAGCAGACCGGCATCGTCACGCCGGCCGGCGATTTGGATGGTTTGACGGCGGCGATCACATTGGGCTTGGCGCGCTCCGGCGACATGGGAAGGGCGGCGGCCGCCAAAATCCAGGGCTGGGGGTTCGCCGCCGATATCGATGGCCTGAAGGCCGCCGCGAGGCACGTCGCATCATGAAGCCTCTCCGTATCCTTCTCGCCGGTGAGATTGTGCCGGGCTCGCGCACCCTGCAACGCATCAGGGCTTTGCGCGAAATGGGGCACGAGGTGGCGGCCATTGAAACCAACATGCCGGGCGCCACCTATGAAGACCGGCCAAGTTTTGGTGAAAGACTGCGTTACAAGCTCCGTATTCCGGGTGATCCCAACCGCGCCAACGAAGCCTTGATTGCCAATGCCGGCCAGCAGCGATTCGATTTGGTCTGGCTGGAGCGCTGCGTTGCTGTGAGGGCCGGGACACTCCGGCGCATTAAAGAATTGGCTCCGGCGACGCGTCTCGTTTGGTATGCCGAAGACGATATGATGAACCCCCGCCACCTGTCGCGCTGGACCAGGCGGGCGCTGCCCTTGTTTGATTTCTGGGTCACAACCAAATCCATGAACGCAAAGCAAGACGAAATGCCGCGCCTCGGCGTCCGCAATATCTTGTTCGTCAACAACAGCTTTGATCCCGATCTACACCGCCCGGTTACGCTATCTGCCGACGAGGCGCGCCGCTTTGCCTGCGATGTCAGTTTCGTCGGCACCTTTGCTGCTGCCCGGGCCGCCAGTATGGCGCATCTGGCAGCAAACGGCATTTCCGTCAGTATTTGGGGCAACGGCTGGGACCGCGCCGCCTTTGGCGCCGTTGCGCCCAAGATCATGGGCTATCCGGTTTATGACGATGAATACGCCAAGGTGGTGACCGCATCGAAAATAAACTTGGGCTTTTTGCGCAAGGAGAACCGCGATCTGCAAACCTGTCGCTCGATGGAACTGCCGGCCATCGGCGGCTTCATGATGCATGAAAGAAATTCCGAAATTTGCGGGCTTTTCGAAGAAGGTAAAGAGGCTGTATTCTTCGGTGATGACAATGAATTGCTGGACAACTGCCGCAACTGGCTTGCTGCCGGGCCGGAGCGCGATATGGTCGCTGCTGCCGGGCGCCGGCGCGTGGCTGCCGATGGACACAGCCATGCGGAACGGCTGCAACAAATTCTTGAGGCGGCCATGGATGTAAGCCTCCGATGAAGGTCCTTGTAAACGCTCTGTCGGCCCGCAAGGGCGGCATTGTTACCTATACACGGAACTTGCTTGGGGCCTTGGAAAGCCGGGGCGTCGATGTGGTGGTTTCGGTGCCGAAAGAGTTCGACACCCCCGACCGCGCGACGGTCAACCGCATGGAGATTGCCGGATATTCTCCGTTCCGGCGCTTCCTTTGGGAGCAGACGGCGTGGCGCGGTATCGTCAAGCGTCACAATCCTGATATCCTGTTTTCCTCCGCCAACTTCGGATTGCTGCGCAGTCCGGTAAAGCAGATCCTCTTGCTGCGCGAAGGCGGATTGTTCGATCCATTTTATCTCGCCAACATGACCGCGACGCAAGGCATATGGCACGCGTTCAACCGGTATTTCAGGCGGAAACTGATGCTGCTGTCGGCGCTCAGCGCTGACCACATCATCACGCCGACCAAGGCAATGAGCGATATGGTCGCCAATTGGGAGCCATCTATATTGGAAAAATGCTCGGTCAATCCTTACGGCACCATCAATGAAATGTTCGCTCCCAGCCATCGAAAACGGGCTTGGCGCGAAGATGGCACGGTCCGCCTCCTATATGTTTCGGTCTATTATCCACACAAGGTGCCGAACGTTATCTGCCGCGCCGTGCAGCTACTCATCGATCAAGGTATCGATGCCCACGCCACTATCACCATGTCCCTCGCCGAGTTCGAGGAAATGAACGGCAGCGCCCTCGACAAGGCCGTGGTGACTGATGCATATGAGCGCGGCCTGATCACGCTCGGCCATCATTCTTATGAAAGTTTGCCGGACCTCTATGGGTCTCACGATGTGTTTGTGTTCCCATCGGTTTCCGAGACGTTCGGTCATCCGATGGCCGAGGCGATGAGTTCGGGTCTGCCGACCATCGTATCCGACACGCCGGTCAATCGTGAGATTTGCGGCGATACGGCGCTGTATTTTGAGCCTTTTTCAGCAAAAGGTCTGATCGAGAAAATTAAAATACTTGATCAAAACCTAGATCTTAGAGATCGAAATTCGGAGCAAGGCCGCTTGCGGGCGCTGGAAAAATTCGGCTGGAACGACCATGTGGACCGCCTTGTGGAGACGTTCGAAAATGTCGCCAATGGACGCGCCGAGCCTGGGGCGCCGCGCGCGCCGGTGGCATAGTGCGCGGCGAATGAGCGATAGCTTCAAGGTAAATATTTCCGTGCACGGTCGCTGGCACGCCTTTGAGCTGGCCAATGGGCTTTACCAGCAAGGGCATCTCGGTCGCTTGTTGACCACCTATCCCGGCTTCATAGCCAGGCGGTTTCTCGACGCAGAGGCCGAAATACGGACGCGCCCCTTGCTAGAGCTGCGCCGCCGGGTCTTTGATCGTTTCGGTTTGGGCTCCCGGCCGGATGCGTCAATCGCAGCCCGCATGGGGGCGTTCGCGGCTGCCGAAGCGGCCAGCGGCGCCGATATTCTGGTCGGCTGGTCGTCGTCGGTGCTCGAAGCGATTGCACCGGCCCATGCGGCGGGCATGAAAGTGATCGTGGAACGGGGATCGACCCACATCGATCATCAGGCGCGCATACTTCGTGGGGCCTATGACAGCCTCGGATTGCCCGCCGATATACCCCTGCCCGAGATTGCACAGCGCGAGCTGGCCGAGTACGCCGCCGCCGATGCCATCGCCGTGCCCACGGAATACGCCGCCGAGACCTTTGCCCAGGAAGGCATCGCCAGGGACAAATTGATCGTCAACGGCTATGGCGTGAACCTGTCCAAATTCGCGCCGCCCGAAGATGACGCCAACGGCGATGCGGCGGCCATTGTGTTTGTCGGGCGGGTTGGGGTGCGCAAGGGCGTACCCTGGCTGCTGCGCGCCATGCAAGGGCGCACGCAATGCCGCCTCAATCTGGTTGGCCCGGTGGAAGACGGATTTCAGGATTTTTTGCGCCGCGAGACCTCGGATGCGGTCACCATCCGAGGCCAGGTTGCCGGCGATGCCTTGCCTGCGATCTATGCTGGTGCCCGGGTTTTTTGCCTGCCATCGCTGGAAGAGGGCATGCCGCTGACTTTGTTGCAGGCGATGGCGGCGGGCTTGGCGGTAGTGGTAACCAAGGCGGCGTCCGGCGGTATCGTCGAGCAAAGCGGCGCCGGTATCGTGGTCCCGCCCGGCGATGCGGAGGCTATTGGTGATGCCTTCGACCGATTGATCAATGATCCAGATCTGGCCCGGGAAATGGGTCAGGCCGGGCGCCGGGCCGTCCAAGCCGGGTATGGCTGGCAGGACTATGCCAACCGCGCCATCGCGGCGTATCGGAATTTGCTCTAGCTATCCGGCCTCATTTTCCAAGAACCATTGATAGGTGGCTGCCAGGCCGTCTTCAAGAACCACGCTCGAAGTCCAATCCAGCGCCTTCATGCGGCGCGCATCCAGAAGCTTCCTGGGCGCGCCGTCGGGCTTGGAGGTGTCGAAGGATAGCTCGCCTTGATATCCGACCACTTGGGCGATGGCGGCGGCCAAGCCGCCGATGCTGATCTCTTCGCCGGTGCCGATATTGATTGGGACGTCGCTGGAAAAATATTTCAACAAATGAACGAGGCCGTCGGCCAGATCGTCCACATGCAGGAATTCCCGGTAGGGCTTGCCGGTTCCCCAGATCACCACCTCCGGCGCACCGCCCAATTTGGCCTCGTGGGTGCGGCGCATCAGGGCCGGGATAACGTGGCTGGTTTCGAGGTCGAAATTATCGAATGGGCCATAAAGATTGTTGGGCTGGGCCGAAATGAAATCCCGATCATGTTGTTCCCGGTACGCCTGGCATAACTTGATGCCGGCGATTTTGGCCACCGCGTACCATTGATTGGTCGGTTCAAGCGGCCCCGACAGGAGCGCTTCTTCGGCCATCGGTTGCGCCGCTTCGCGGGGGTAAATACAGGCTGATCCCAAAAACAACAGCTTCTCCGCTTCGCTCCGGTGGGCGGCGTGGATGATATTCGTCTCGATGGCCAGATTGTCATAGAGAAAATCGGCCGGGCGGGTTGAATTGGCTAATATGCCGCCCACCGTTGCCGCCGCGACCACCACCACGTCCGGCTTGTTGGCGTCCATCCAGGCGTCTACCGCCGCCTGATCGCGCAGCTCCAACTCTGCGTGGCTGGTGGTCAGTATTTCGCAGTCTTCGCGTTCCAGCCTTCGCGCCGTGGCGCCGCCGACCATGCCCCGGTGGCCAGCCACCCAGATGCGCTTGCCGGCCAGCTTAAAGGGCTCTTTCAATTTTGCGTCGGATAATTCCATGTGCCAGTTTTCCGAAGTTTGCGCCTTAGCGCCACATGCCGCGGGTATCGATTACGACCTTGTCGGCGAGGCGCGATTTTTCAATGGCTTTGAAGGCGCCGTGATCGGTCAAAAGAATAACCGTGCCGGCCTTGGATAGGGCGTCTTCCAGGTCGCACAGGATCGCCGATGGAATATCCGCCAGCGTGTCCGGCAGCGCGTCGATATGCGGCTCGACCAGTAACAGCTTCCGATCCGTCAAAGCGGACAGCTCCCGCACCACCGTAATCGCCGGGCTTTCGCGAAGATCATCGATGTTCGCCTTGTAGGCGAGGCCGAGACAGGCAATAGGCCGCGCATCGCCCGCACCTAAGCCGGCGGCGGCGCGGCGCGCAATATGGGCGGGCTTTGCGTCGTTGACGCCGCGCGCCGCCTGAATTAGCGGTGTCAGTTCGGGTGCCGCATGCACGATGAACCAGGGATCGATGGCAATGCAATGACCGCCGACGCCGGGTCCGGGCTTCAAAATATCGACGCGCGGATGACGGTTGGCCAGCTCGATCACTTCCCACACATCGACGCCGGCGGCGTCTCCGATCAATGACAGCTCGTTGGCGAAAGCGATATTGGTATCGCGGTAGGCGTTTTCGGCCAGCTTGACCAGCTCGGCCGTGGTGGCGCTGGTGGTCAGGCATTCGCCTTCGACGAATTGTTTGTAAAGCGCCGTGGCGCGCGCACTGCACGCCGCCGTCAAGCCGCCGATGACCCGGTCGTTGTCGACTAGCTCGATCAGCACACGGCCCGGCAAGACCCTCTCCGGGCTATAGGCGATGTTTACGTCGGGCACCGTCACATCGCCCATGGGATCGCTTATGGGAAATTTCAGGTCCGGTCTGGCGTCCGCCAGCCATCCGGCCAGCTTGGTGGTGGTCCCAACCGGCGATGTGGATTCGAGGATCACCAGATTGCCCTTCTCCAGCACCGGCGCCAGGTCCGCCACGGCTTTTTCGAGATAGCCAAGCCCCGGCGTGTTGTCGGCGTTCAAAGGTGTCGGCACCGCAATGATGAAGGCTTCGGCCGGTTCCGGCAGATTTACCGCCGTCAGATTGCCGGCGCTCACGGCGCTCCGGACAAGGATGTCCAGGCCCGGCTCGACAATATGGGCTTCGCCCCGGTTTATGCGCTCAACCGTGCTTGCGTTGCTATCGACGCCGGTGATTTTAATTCCCCGGTTGGCCATCACGGCGGCCGTCGGCAAGCCCACATAACCAAGTCCAATGACGGAAATATGTTCGAAACTATTGGCCACCTAATAACCCTCGGATAATTCTTTGCGCGGCATTGCCGTCGCCATACGGGTTTATCGCTTTTGCCATCACGTTATAGCGCGCTTCGTCATCGAGCAACGTGGTTGCCGCATCGAAGATGGCGTCTGCTTCCGTACCGACCAATTGAACCGTGCCGGCATCGACGGCTTCCGGGCGCTCGGTGGTATCGCGCATCACCAGAACCGGCTTGCCCAGAGACGGCGCCTCTTCCTGGATGCCGCCGGAATCGGTAATGATGAAATGGCTGCGGTTCATCAGGTATACGAACGGCAGGTAATCCAGCGGCGCCAGCAGATGTATGTTCTCACAATCTCCCAACAGGCGCTGAACCGGTTCTTGAACATTGGGATTGAGGTGCACCGGATAAACAATTTCCGCATCGCCGCGCGCATCGGCCAGGCGCTTGAGCGCCGCGCAAATGCGCTCGAACCCGCCGCCGAAACTTTCCCGGCGATGGCCGGTCACCAAAATCAATCTCTTGCCATCGTCCAGATCAGGAAGACCGGCGGCGATGGTGTTTTGCAGGGCTGGATCATCATCGATACGCCGGCGGACATCGATCAGGGCGTCGATGACGGTATTGCCGGTGACATGGATACCGGCGCCGTCGATGCCTTCGCCAAGGAGGTTTTGGCGGGCGCCTTCGGTCGGTGCGAAATGTAGATCGCATAGCCGGTCGGTGAAGCTGCGGTTCATTTCTTCCGGCCAGGGCGCGCCGAAATCTCCGGTTCGCAATCCTGCCTCCACATGGCCCACCGGGATGCGCCGGTAATATCCGGCCAGCGACGCAGCCAGGGTCGTCGTGGTATCGCCATGCACCAAAATCCTGTCGGGGCAGGCGGCATCGAGCACTGGCTCCAGCCCGGCCAGCACCGACGCCGTGATATGGCTTAAGCCTTGGTTATCGGCCATCAGATCGAGATCATAGTCCGGCGCCAGCTCGAACAGGTTGATGACTTGATCGAGCATGTCCCGATGTTGGGCGGTGACACAAATCAGCGATTCAAAATCCGCATGATCATCCAGCAAACGCACCACGGGCGCCATTTTAATGGCTTCGGGCCGGGTGCCGAATACGGAAAGGATTTTCATGCGATCATTGGTCCGGGCGGCGCCTAAGTTCAGGATAAATATATCGTGAATTCAATATCCTGCTATGGGTCCGGGTGCAAGAATCGCCTGCGATTTCCGCCATGGTTTGGCCAAAATTAAGAGTTCATTATAGAAATGGTTCTATCAGCCAAGTTGAATACTATCTGTAAACCTGTTTAATATTTAGGGGCTGACCCAGATAACTACCTTAGATAACGTTTAACCCATTGTCTTATCGCCAATAATTGGGCTGACGGGTCACTGTTGTTAAAACGCCACTCGCACTCCTTCAAATATAGTCCGAATTGCGCCTTCGGGACACCG
>JABHAA010000077.1 GCA_018674495.1 Rhodospirillaceae bacterium
CACAGAGACTGGCCGCTGTTAAAGCAGTGGATCCAGAAACAAAATGCTCTATCAGGCGATCTTGTTTATAGTGGCTAAGGCGGCTCTTGCGCATAGGTCCCATGATAACCCCAAAATCATGTTATCTGGGTCAGCCCCAAATTTTGTTGGCCAGGTTTCAACTACTCTGCCGCGTTTCGGGTGGTGTCGTCGGCGGGATTATTCGCGCTGATAGTTTTTTCGAGCGCGTCATCAATAGTAGCGATAATTTCATCGACAATGAAGGGCTTGGTCATATAGCGGTAAAAACCGGCCCGCTCGCCCCTTTTAATATCCTCCGGCATAGCTGCCGCCGACAGGGCGATAACCGGGATCGATCTTGTCTTGGCATCTTCGCGCAAGATGCGGACCGCCTCCAATCCGCTTATCCCTGGCAGGTTAATATCCATGACGATGATATTGGGTTGGATATTGCGGGCAATTTGGATGCCTGCCTCGGCCGAATGGGCCGAAAACAGTTCGGTGCCAGGCATGTGGCCGACGACCTCCTTAAAAAGCTGGAGGTTGGAGATATCGTCTTCAATATAAAGGATGACCGTGCGGCGGGCGCCGTCTTCATCGGAGTCCAAATCCAGCCCGGCGGCGGCAGCGTGGCCTTCGGATAGGCCGGAAGCGGCGGTGGGAAGATCGAGCCAAAAGGTGGAACCCTTGCCCGGCTTGCTCGAATAACCAATGGTGCCCTTCATGCGTTCGACCAACTCCTTGGTAATGGTCAATCCGATGCCGGTGCCTTCGATGCCGCGCTGCTCTGCGTCCAGGCGGCCAAAGGGCTCGAACAATTCCGCCGCCTTTTCCTCGGGGATTCCGATACCCGTATCGGAGATGGAAATGCGCACGAATTCAGCGTTCAGGGGGCGCGCCGACACATCCACCCGCCCGCCCGGAGCGTTGAATTTGATGGCATTAGAAAGCAAATTCAAAAGCGCCTGTTTAAGCCGGATGCCATCGGCCAGGATCGGCGGCGGTGGGTTTGATTTTAGATGATTGATGATTTTCAAGTCGCTCTTTTCGGCGAGCGCCGCGATCAGACCCACGCATTCGTCGACAGCGCTAGCGGCATCCATTGCCGTAACCTCGAACGCCACTTGACCGGTTTCGATACGGCTCAAATCAAGAATATCGTTGATCAGCACCAACAGATGCTGGCCGCTCTTCAATATCTGGCTGATTTGGCGTTGCTGGGTATCGGAAACCGGCTCCTTCTTGTTCTGCAATAACAATTGGGCATAGCCAAGAATGGCGTTCATCGGCGTTCTGAGCTCGTGGCTCATGGAGGACAGAAACTCGGATTTGGCGCTGTTGGCGTTTTCCGCCTCACGTTTGGTTGCTTCTAGGGTATCGCGCACCCGCCTGGCCGCAGTGACGTCTTGCGACGTGCCGACGATCCACTCGGCGGCGCCATCGGCGCCGTAGCCGATCTCACCGCCGCCGACGATATGGCGCATCGAGCCGTCGCGGCGCAAAATTCGAAATTCATTGGTGTAATGCAGGGCTTTCTCGGCAATCGCTGATTTCTGGGCCTGTACGACGCGCGCCCGGTCTTCGGGATGGATACGGGCCAGCAGCTTTTCCGAGGAGGGCACCACATGTTCGGGATCATAATCCAACATGCGGTACATTTCCGGCGACCAATAAACGCTGTCGTCCAGAAGGTTACGCTCCCAACTGCCGATTTGCGCCATGCGTTGGGCTTTCTCCAGATTGGCGCGTGCGTTGCCGGTCTCCGCCTCGGCCTGCAGCCGATCGGTAATATCCGCAGATAGAACGATATAGCCGGCGATCTCGCCGCCCTCGTCGAAATCCGGCGAGATCGATACCTGGGTATGTATGCGTTCGCCGTTGGCATCTAACAGCAAATTGTCGAATTTGACGACTTCACCGGCCAGCGCCTTATCCCGGTAGGGCTTGAACCGTTCCATACTTTCGGCGCTGAAAATATCGTCCGCGCTGCGTCCGATCAACGCCTCGGGATCGAACCCGAGTTTTTGAAAATACTGGTTTGCGAAGCGGAACCGGTTTTCGATATCGTGGTAGGCGACAAAGGCGGGAATGGTATCGGCGATGGAGCGCAGGAATTTCTCGCTTTCGCGGATGGTACGTTCCTGGTTCAAGCGGCTGGTCACGTTTTCAGCGGTGCCGAGGGCGCCGGTGAAGGCGCCGCTATTGGCATCGAACACGGGCAGGCTGTTGAGCAGGAAGCTCAGCTCGGTCCCGTCTTCTTTGGTCAGTTGGAAAAACTCTTTTTGAAAAGGATGACGGAAACGCCCGGCCAGGGCAGCATCATCGATATCGGGGAAACGGCCCGCATCTGATATATGCATGCCGATCAATTGGTGCGGGACCTGCCCGGTAATATCAAAAATCCGGTCGGAAACATTGGTGAAGCGAAGTGCCGCATCCACCTCCCAGACAAGGTCCGAGACCATTCGGGTGATATCGTCCAGCCGCCGGGTTAACTCGGCGATGCGGGCCTCCGGCGTTATTTCAAATTGCAGACCTTTTGCCACGAATGGTCCTTCGGTAAAACGGCGGGCTAATTGATCGACGGAAGCTGGAATACCTGGCCCGGAAAAATCATATCCTGGTTGCGGATTTGGTTCCGGTTGGCGTCATAGATGACGGTATATTTGAAGCCGCTGCCATAGCTGCGCCGGGCGATGCGCCACAGGCTGTTGCCGGGCCGCACAACCACAAGCGATCCGGGCGCGATACCCCGGAGCGGCACCGAGCGGGCAAAATGCACCTCCAGGCGGGCCAGCACCTTGCCCTTGGCATCGATGCGGTCGGCGCGCAGAGTATAGATGCCGGGAGCCACTGGGTCTTTCGGGCGCTGGCGCCAGCGCCCGCTCTGGCTGGCGGTGGCGCGGCCGAGAAACTTGTTGTCCAGATAAAGATGCACAAGCCCGCCGGCGGGGCCCGAGCCTATAATATCGAGCCGCCCGGCATCGTCATAATCAACCGCGTCGACGGCGAATATTTTCCCCTCGGGCGCCGCGCCTGCGCCCGGTTTGGCGCTAGTCGGTGTGCGCGCCGGACCTGGTTTTTGCAACACTTCGACGGGCTTGCTCCCATCCCGGGGGATGCGCAAGGCCAGCGGCTTACTGGGTATTGGCGCCGCCCGTCCGGCAATATCCTTGCCCTTTTCGGGGATCACCAGCACCACTTCGGAGCCCGATGCCACCGCCTTGGCGCCGGCGACGCTGGCGCTCAACGACAATTTGCGGCTGCCCGGCGCAAGCGGGCTGGTGGGTACGAACACCCATTCGCCGCGGCGGTTGGCCTGTACTTCGCCGATCAGCTTGCCGCCGTCAAAGACACGCACCGTGGCGTTGGCTGCCGCGCGCCCGGCCATTACCGTATCGCCTTCCGGATTGATACGGACGATATCGAAGCTGGGTTGGATCGGACCCGCCGGCGGAGCTTTGGAAGCTGGTTGCGCCACCGGCTTGCCGGCAGCCTTGTTGGTGGATTGGGGTTTAGCCGCCGTTTGCGGTTTGGCCGGGCTGGGCGCCGGATCCTGGGCGCCGGATTTTACGGTGACGTCACCGGCGCGGCCGGGCGCCGCATCGCCGCCATCGTCGGTGCCTTCGAGCACGAAATTGAGGACAAGCGCGACCGCCACGATGGCGCCGCCGATGATGGATATGATGACCGATTTGTTCATGCCGATCCCAATCGCGATCAAGGCTCATAGAAATATAAGCCTGATGCCGCCAGATTACTCCCCGCTCCGGCCCCTTGCAACGCTCCTTAAAGGCAAATGGGCCGGCCCTAATATCCACCGAAACCGGCACCGATCAAAGCGGCGGCGGCGGCCAGGGCGATGGGCACCGTTCCGCCGAGGGCGATCAGCCCAAAGCGGCCCCAGCGGAAGGCGCCAATTCGGGCCAGGGCGGGCTGGCGGAACAACGAATCGGCGAACAGGATAAAGCCGAGAATCGCCACCGCCGGGATCAGAAACGGCGCCGCGTCGGTCATGCGGACGCTGATCATTAGAATACCGCCGCCGGCGCCGAGGACCGGCGTCAGCCCGAAGCGCAAAGACCGGTCGAATAACGACAGCATGGCAAATCCGGCGATCGCGGCGGCCAACGCCAAGGCCAGATCGCGGCTGCTTTCCAAATTGGCGGCGGCGGCGATCAACCCCAGTCCGGCGGCCGCCATCATGAGCATGGCCAGCGGCGCCAGGGCATCACCAGCTAGAACGTCCACATCCCGGCCGAATACCCGGCGGAGGCGATACACTGTCAATCCCCAAAGCGCCATGACGACCGGCACCTCGGCACCGAAGCCGTCCAAAAGCCAGGCTGCACAGCCGGCGCCGAAGGCCAAGATCAGACCCCATTCCAGCCAACCTGGCCAGCCGGCCAACCGCCCGCCGCCGGCGTTTTCGCCAGTTCCATAGACATCGAATACTACGCCAACGATCAGCCCGGCGGCGGCGGCGCTGACCAGGGCGTCGGGTCCGGGTACGGGCGGTATAGCGGGGGCGCCGAAGACCATCGCCGCCGACCAGGCAAAGGCAAGACCGATACCGGCGCCGGCGATGCGCCGCCCGCTGCCGGCGCCGCCGGCCAGGCGCAGCACAAGCCCAAGGCCCAAGGCGCTAAGCAGCGGGCCTGCAAAGATACGGATGGCGGGATTGTCGAACAGCTCCATGGCTTCTGGTGCCACGGTTCGTGGCTACCCGTAAAGCCCGCCAGTTGGGCGGCGCGGGTGGGCGCGGGGATTGAACTGGGTTTGAACTGGGGCCGGCATCCGTGATATTCAGCCACTGCAATGGAAAAACTGGACGCTATCGCCGTATTTTGCGGCTCCCGCGAGGGTGCCGATCCCGCCTATGCCCAGGCGGCGGGGCAATTGGGCGCCGAAATGGCGGCGCGCGGCATTGGCCTGGTGTTCGGCGGCGGGCGCATCGGTTTGATGGGCATCATCGCTGACGCGGTGCTCAAGGGCGGCGGCCATGTGACCGGGGTTATCCCGGAATTTCTCGACCAGATGGAAGTCAGCCACAACGAAGTCACGGAATTGATCAAGGTTGGCTCCATGCACGCCCGCAAGAATACCATGTTTTCGCGCGCCGATGCCTTCGTCATCCTGCCCGGCGGCCTTGGCACCCTCGACGAATGTATGGAGATCATCACCTGGAAGCAGTTGCGCCAGCATTCGAAGCCGATTGTCGTGTTGGATGTGGGCGGCTATTGGCGGAACCTGATGGCGCTGGTTGATGATGTCATCGATGCCGGCTTCGCCCATCCCAAGGCGCGCCAATTGTTCACCAGCGTTACCAGCGTCGATGAGGTTTTTTCGGCCATCAACGAGGCACCGGAGCCGGATCGGATCGTGCTCGACAGTCATCTATGATTTAGGCTGGTTTTGGCGGCGGCGTTTTTCACATGGAAGTGATGGTGCCATGTATTGCCAATAGTGTCGGGCTGGATTACCTCACCCCCGGAATTTGATCATCGGGGCAATCACCGAAACAGCAAAGGAACGCGGTCATGGAACAACATTATGACGTTATTGTTTTGGGCGCGGGAAACGCGGGATTTGCGCCTGCCGGCATGGCCAAGGAAGCCGGCAAATCGGTACTGGTTATCGATGGCCGGGATTTCGGCGGCACCTGCGCGTTGCGCGGCTGTGTGCCGAAGAAGGTGCTGGTCGCCGCCGGCGATGCGCTGAACGTCATCGCCGATGCGTCCGAACATAAAATCGACGCCGCCTTCAACGGCATCGATTGGCCGGCCCTGATCGCGCGCAAGGAAACCTTTGTCGAAGGCGTGCCCGATATGTTCGAAGGCAGCCTCACCGGGCGCAACATCGACACCGCCCACGGCGCCGCCAAATTCACCGGACCGGGCGAGATTGAAATCAACGGCGAAACCGTAGCGGGCGGCCAATTCGTGATCGCCACCGGCTCGGCGCCGCGCAACCTGCCGATCCCCGGCTTTGAGCATGCCATAGACAGCGACGCCATATTGGACCGGGCCCAGTTGCCGAAAAGCCTGGTGTTCATCGGCGCCGGCGTCATCGGGCTGGAATTCGCCCATGTGTTCGCCCGCGCCGGCACGCACGTGACCATCTTGGAAGTCGCCGACACGGCCCTGGCCGCCATGGACCAGGACATCGTTGCTGCCTTGGTCGAAGAAAGCGGGCGCATCGGTATCGACATTCATACCGGCGTCGCTACCAAATCCATCGCGCCGTCGGGTGATGGTTTTAAAGTCACTTACGAGGAAGGCGGAAAATCGGTCTCCATCGATGCCGAGGTGGTCGCCAACGGCGCCGGCCGGGTGGCGGCGGTATCTGATCTTGATCTCGACGCCGCCGGCATCGACCATGACGGTCCGGTGATCGCCCTCAACGAAAATCTACAAAGCGTCTCCAACCCGGCGGTGTTCGTTGCGGGTGACGCCAACGCCGCGTCGGGGCCGCAGTTGTCGCCGGTGGCCACCTATGAGGGGCGCATCGTTGGCAACAACATCATCAACCCTGACGCCCTGCAAACGGCGGATTACCTGACCGTGCCGCGCTGCGTCTTTACCATCCCGGCGATGGCCAGCGTCGGCTACTCGCCGGAAGAGGCGGAAGCGGCTGGCCTCAAATTTGAGGTCAAGCTGAACGATTTGAAGGACTGGCGCTCGGCCAAGACCTATGCAGAGCGCGCCGCGGTTTCCAAGGTTCTGATCGAAGACGGCACCGAGCGTATTCTCGGCGCCCATCTTTTGGGTCACGGGGCGCCGGAGACCATCCACATATTTGCGCTCGCCATGAGCCACAACATATCGGCGGCTGATCTGCGGGGCACGGTTTACGCCTATCCGACATTTACGTCTGATATCAAGAATATGATCTGATAGGGGTGGGTTCAGCAGAACGCGAGGCCGGCCCTGGATGCCTGGCATTGCGGGTGGAGTTGAACTTGTAACAACAACACTTAATTCAATCGTTTGATTTAATCATGTGTTTGGTATAGGGTGTTGGTATGGCAAATTTACCGGGCACCAAATCCGATAGCAAAACAGGCAGCGAGAATACCGCTACGGCCACACCTACCATCACCACCAACGCCCAACCGGCGCGGGGTGACGAGACGCGGGCTCAGTTGCTGGACGCGGCGCTGGAATTGTTCGCCC
>JABHAA010000053.1 GCA_018674495.1 Rhodospirillaceae bacterium
CGGCACCATTTTCCATCCCGTCGGCGCCTGCAAGATGGGCAGTGACGATATGGCCGTTGTCGATACGCGGCTCCGTGTGCATGGCATCAAAGCCTTGCGCGTCGCCGACGCCTCGATCATGCCGACCATCGTCGGCGGCAACACCAACGCGCCTTGTATTATGATCGGGGAGAAATGTGCGGACATGATTAAGGCCGACGCCAAAGCGGCGTAGCCCGCAACTTGAATTAGTCGCTCCAACTCGACATCGCCGTGGTACCAACGCCCACCCATGCACATGACGCATAATGGTGCGACATATTTCGCCAAATACCCCCCTTACGGTTATGACGGTTTCTAACGGTTTATGACGCTTTTGGCCCAGTCCACATTGGGCCCGGCGTGCACCATAAATCTCCACGTAACCCGGAAACTTCCCGGCGTGGGATCAGATATTCCTATTCACAATGTTCAAGAGCAGACGCTCATTATGGTAATTAGTTTTCTGGCGGGAGATTTCAAGTCCTGGCGGCACAGCACGTCCTTAACCCCTTCCCCCTCGCTGGGGGGAGGGGATTCAAGGATTGAGGGGGGAGGGTGTTTAACTTGTTACGCCTCGCCGATGAGGGTGCGCCATTCGTCCTCGCTGAGAACATCAACCCCTACCTCCGCCGCCTTCTTCGCCTTCGAGCCCGCATCGGCGCCAACCACAACATAATCCGTCTTTTTGGAGACTGAACCCGCTACCTTGGCGCCAAGGGCCTCGGCCTTGGCTTTGGCTTCGCCCCGGCTCATGCGTTCGAGCGAGCCGGTGAAGACGATGGTCTTGCCGGCCACCGGGGAGTCCGTTTCGTCCGGCGTTTCGAAATTGGCCACATCCAATTGCGTGCCCAAATCTTCGAGGACACCCAGGTTGCGCGCGTGGGCGAAGTAGGCGGCGACGTCTTCGGCTACCGAGGGGCCGATGCCGTCGACGTTGGTTAGCTCCTGATAAGCTTCAGATTCCGGGTCTTTCGCCGCGATCATGGCCGCCATCCAGGCGCTAAGTGAGCCGTAGGTTTTGGCCAGCAGGCGTGCCGTCGCCTGGCCTACCTGGCGGATGCCGAGGGCGTAGATCAAACGTTCCAGCGGCACGGCGCGGCGGGCATCGATGGCGGCAATTAGATTGTCTACCGATAGGTCTCCCCAGCCTTCGCGTTCCAATAGAGCGTCGCGCTTTTCGCCCAAGCGGAAAATATCGGCTTCGGTTTCGATGATGCCGTCTTCGAAAAAATCGGCGATGTGTTTGGCGCCGAGCCCTTCGATATCAAAGGCGCCGCGGGATACGAAATGTTTCAGCTTTTCCGCCGCCTGGGCCGGGCAGGTGTAGCCGCCGGTGCAGCGCCGGGCGACCTCGCCCTCGCTGCGGACAGCCGGGCTGCCGCATTCCGGGCAGGTGTCGGGCATTTGGAAGGCTTGGGTGTTTTTTGGGCGCTTGTCGGCCACCACTTCAACCACTTGCGGGATCACGTCGCCGGCGCGCTGTACAACCACGGTGTCGCCAACGCGCACGTCTTTGCGGGCGATCTCGTCTTCGTTATGGAGGGTCGCGTTGGAGACGACGACGCCGCCGACCGTCACCGGCTCCAATTTGGCCACTGGCGTCAGGGAGCCGGTGCGGCCTACCTGAATTTCGATATCGTTGACCACAGTCACGGCTTGCTCTGCCGGGAACTTGTACGCCACCGCCCAGCGCGGCGCGCGCGACACGAACCCTAACCGTTCCTGCCAGTCGATACGGTTCACCTTATAGACCATGCCATCGATGTCGTAATCGAGGCTTGCGCGCGCATCGTTGACTGCCGTGTAGGCTTCGAGCATGTCTTCGAGCCCGGCGCAAAGCCGGGTGCGGTCGTTGGTCTGGAAGCCCCAGGTCTTGAGCTGGTCCAGGAACTGCCAGTGGTTTTCGGCGATGGGCTCTGACGTCGCGCCCCAGGCATAGGCGAACATTTTCAGGGGCCGCCCGGCAGTGATCGACGTGTCGAGCTGGCGCAACGATCCGGCGGCGGCGTTGCGGGGATTGGCGAAAATCTTTATCCCTGCCTCCGCCTGGCGCACGTTGAGGGCTTGAAAATCGGCTTTGGACAAATAGACCTCGCCGCGGATTTCCACCAGATCGGGCGCTTCGCCGGGCAACCGGGTTACCAGATCCTTGAAGGTCATCACGTTCTTGGTGACGTCCTCGCCGACGGCGCCGTCGCCCCTGGTCGCCGCCGAAACCAGCGCGCCGCTCTCGTAACGCAAAGACAGGGACAGGCCATCGATTTTCGGCTCGGCCACCATCTCCAACGGGATGGTTTCATCGTCGGCCAGCTCTTTTAAGAATCTGCGGATGCCGGTAAGGAAATCGGCCAGCTCGTCCTCGGAAAAGACATTGCCAAGGGACAGCATGGCTTGGGCGTGTCTGATTTTGGTAAAGCCAGCTGCGGCGGTGGAGCCGACGCGCTTCGATGGGCTGTCGGCGCGCACAAGGCCCGGGAAGCGGGCCTCAATGGCTCCGTTGCGGGCCCTTAAAGCATCGTAATCGGCATCGGAAATCTCGGGGCTGTCGTCCCGGTGATAGGCTTGGTCGTGTTTGGTGATTTGGGCGGCGAGATCGGCCAATTCAAACGCGGCTTCCATTTTGTTCAGCGCATCGACCGGGATGCCACCTGCGCCGGTGTTCACCGCTTTGCCTCCGCCTCGCCGGCAATCAGGCTGGTGGCAGCGGCGCGGGCTTCGTCGGTGACGGCTGCTCCAGCGAGCATGCGGGCGATTTCCTCAATGCGGTCATCCTCGCCCAGATTGGCAACCTGGGTGGCGCTGGTTTTCTTGCCGCCCTCTTTGGTGATGCGCCAATGATTGGTGCCTCTGGCCGCGACCTGGGGTGAATGGGTTACCACTAGCACCTGGAAGCGCTCCGCCAGCTGCGCCAGGCGTTCGCCCACTGCGGCGGCCGCGGCGCCGCCGATGCCGGCGTCCACCTCGTCAAAGACAATGGTTGCGGCGCCGCCGGTATCGGCCAGCACCACCTTGATGGCCAGCATGATGCGCGCCAATTCGCCCCCCGATGCGACCCGCCCGATGGGGCCGGGTGCGGTGTTGGGGTTGGTCTGTACTTCAAAGCGCAAGCGCTCGGCGCCGTTCGGGCCCCAGGCGTTTTCGTCCAATTCTTCGAAACAGACTTGGAATTTCGTTTTTTCCAGCATCAAGGCGGGTAGCTCTTTTTCGATGCGGGTTTTCATGGCGCCAGCGGCTTTTTTGCGGCCAGCGGTCAGTTTGGCGGCGGCGGTGATATAGGCCGCGCGTGCCTCACCGGCGGCTTTTTCCAGGCGCAGCAATGCCTCGGCGCCGTCGTTCAATTGCGCCAGTTTGGCCTCCATGTCACCCCGAAGCGACGCCAGATCATCGACGCTCACATTGTGTTTGCGGGCCAGGGCGCGCAATGCGAACAGACGTTCTTCGGCCTGTTCCATGGCCGCCGGGTCCAGGTTCATACCCGCCGATGCCCGCTCGATCTCCGCCTCGGCGTCGGTTAGCTCGATCAAAGCCCGCTCCAAGGCGGCGGTGGCCGCATCGAAACGCCCATCCGCCTTATCCTCGGCGCCGCGCAGATTTGCCAGGGCCGCGCGCAGGGCGCTTTCGGCTGTGTTGCCCGCCGACAGATCAGCTCCAGCGGCGGTGAGGGCGGCCAGCAATTGCTCGCCATGCATGAGCGCGCCTCGGGTGCGGGCCAATGCTTCTTCCTCGCCGGGTTTGGCATCAATTTCGGCTAGCTCGGCGCTGGCATGGGTTAGGTATTCTTCGTCTTTGCGGGTGCGCGCCATATCCTCTTCCGCCGCCAGGCGCGCCGCATCCGCATCTTGCCAGGTGTCATAAGCGGCAACGGTGCTTTGCAGGAGTTTTTCGTTGCCGCCAAAGGCATCCACGTATTTTACATGGCTGGCGGCATCCAACAGGCCGTGGGATTCCAGCTGGCCGTGGATTTCCACCAGTGCTTCGCCGATTTGGCGCAAGAGGGTGGCGCTCACCGGGCGGTCATTGACAAAGGCCCTGGAACGCCCGCCCGCCGATACCGAGCGGCGCAGCACCAGCGCGCCCTCGTCGGCGAGATCGTTGTCGGCCAGCAATTGATCGATGGCGGGGGCGCCGTCCAATTCGAATTCGGCGATGGCCGAGCCTTGTTCGGCGCCGGCGCTGACCAGGTCTGTATCGGCGCGGGCGCCGAGCGCCAGGCCGAGGGCATCGAGCAGTATGGATTTCCCCGATCCGGTTTCGCCGGTGAGCACGCCGAGCCCGGCCTCGAACGCGAGGTCCAATTTCGCGATCAGCACGACGTTGCGGATGGTCAGGGATCGGAGCATCGAATTATCGGTTACGCTTTAAATCCGGGGCGGGTGGGGCAGGTCAAAACGGCCAATACCAGGGCTTGGGTTCCGGCTCGGGCAGGTCCTCTGTCTTTGGCGTCTGGCCACCTTCGACGATTTCAAAGGAATCGATATACCATTCGTTGCCGGGAAAATTATGGCCGAGGATAGCCGCCGTTTTGCGGGCTTCGCCGATGAGACCGACGGCCTGATAGGTTTCCGTCAGCCGGTGCAGGGCTTCGGGCACATGGGTGGTGGTCTGATAACTTTCCAGCACAATCTTGAAGCGGTTGATGGCGGCCAGGTAGCGCCGCTGATTTTCATAATAGCGGCCGATTTCCATCTCCTTGCCGGCCAGATGGTCACGGGTCAGATCGATCTTCAATTCCGCGTCGCGTGCATATTTCGAATCCGGAAAACGGGTCACCAGATCCTGCATGGATTTCAGCGCCAGCTGGGTCATCTGCTGATCGCGCCCGACATCGGAAATCTGCTCATAATAAGATAGCGATTTCAGGTAATAGGCGTACGGAACATCCCGGTTGGACGGATGCAGCTGAACAAAGCGGTCGATGGCGACAACAGCATCATCGTAGGCGTTGTTCTGATAGTGACTGTAGGCGGCCATCAGCTGCGCCTTGGTCGCCCAAACGGAATAGGGATGCTGGCGTTCGACCTCGTCAAAGGCCGCCGCCGCTTCTTCGAAGTCTTCGTTTTGTAGAAGGTTCAAGGCGCCGTTATACAGCCGTTCGACCGCGCCCTCCGAATAGGCATCATCCTCGCCGGAGGAGGCGCAGGCCGAAAGCAGCAATGCCAGCGCAACAAACATGCCGGCAAGTGCCCGTCTCGGGTGCCCCGAACTGTTAGCCTTACGATTCATGAATATCCGCATATTTCCGCTTGAAATCTTCCTGCGCCAACGGGCGCTCCAGAGGCCATATATAGCCTATTTATTGGCGGGATGTCTTTGACAAAGAGTGCAGGGCACAAACAATTTGTGCCGGCCACGGGGGCCGGCACTTGCCGCGATCGATTTTGCAAAAGCCCTCAGCCGGTGGCGGCGATAGGGTCGAGCTGGGCGTCGCCGTTCCGGATGCGCCAGGCGCCGGTGTCCGCAAACAAGGTGTGCAACAGCTTGTTGGTCAGGGCATGGCCGGCGCGGACGCCCCTGTAATGGCCCTTGATGGGCGCGCCGGCCAGATACAGATCGCCGACCGCGTCCAGCACCTTGTGGCGCACAAATTCGTCTGAGTAGCGGAGGCCGCCTTCGTTGAGCACGGTTTCGCCGTCGACCACAACGGCGTTATCCAGGGAGCCGCCGAGGGCCAAGCCGGCGGCGCGCAGCTGTTCGACCTCGTTGGCGAAGCCGAAGGTGCGTGCCCGGGCAATCTCGTTCTTGAAGGTGCCGTTTACCAGATTGACGGAAATTTCCTGGCGCGAGACAGCGGATTGATCAAAATCGATCTCGAAGCTCACCGAGAAAATATCGGCGGGGGCCAATTCGGCGCTGCTGGCGCCGGCCGAAACCTTGACCGGTTTCAGAATTTCCAGGATCGGGCGGGAGACGTTCTGTTCGATCACACCGGCGCATTCGATCAGGAACACAAACGGATGGGCGCTGCCATCCATCACCGGCAATTCCGGGCCGTCGACCTCGATAATCGCGTTGTCCACATGACAGCCGGCCAGGGCCGCCATCAAATGTTCCACGGTGGCGATGCGCACATCGCCTTCGCCGCCGAGGGTGGTGCACATGGTGGTATCGACCACGTTCTCCCAATTGGCGGCGATCGGGGCGGAGCCGGCCAGATCGGTGCGCCGGAACTGGATGCCGGCGCCGGCGGGCGCTGGATTTATGGACAGCGAAATTTTCCTGCCGGAATGTAAGGCGATGCCCGTGCAGCTTGCCGGGCGCGACAGGGTCCGCTGCACCGCAAAATTCTCCATGGCCAGATCGACCAGGCTTTTGTTGCTGGTGTTACTGTCCAGGCCAGCGGTATGATTTGGGCCGAGATGGTTCATGTATATTTCATTCCGTGTGGCCGGTTTGATGCGGCCTTACCCCCGAATACTTCAAAGCCCCGCGCGCCGGCACCAATTTTGCGGCACCCCCGCCGCATGGCCTCAAAGGCGCGCTTGCCTCATGGTTTTTTTAGCAACGGCTCAGGTGCCATTCAAATCAACAATTATTGCGAATTGTTACGAAATTCTGGCGCGTCGTTTAATTGGCCTGGCGCCGTAAAAACGCTGGGATTTCAAGGAGATCGTCGGATTCTTGGCCGTCGCCTAGATTCTCATCGGGGTCCAGGCCACCAAAGGCACCCTGATCGTCCAATTCCGGCTCCGGCGCTATTTCCGGGGCCGATTCGGCGGCTTCCGGGGCGGCTTCTTCGGGCTCGGGGTCAGCCAACATATCTTGATCGGTGACCGCAAAGGCGATTTCGTCTTCGATGGTCTCCGGTTCCGGGGTTTCCGTCTCAAGGTTAGCTTCCGGCTCAGGGCTAATTTCGGGCGCGGGATCTGGCGTGATCTCCAACGCCGGCGGCGTCTCCTCGATCACCGGCTCAGCATCGATCTCGGCAATCTCCGGCTCCGGTTCGGCCTGCATGGCCTTGGGCAGTGCCCGCTCCCGTTTGGGAACCCGGCGTTCGCTGCGGGCGACACCGGTAACTCGCTCGAACAGGGATTTTTTCTGCGGCTCGATTTCTTCTGCCTCGATACGGGTATTGACCATGTCGGCGGCGGTGAAGGGATCGGCCTTCGGCGCTTCGTCGATGGCCAGGTTGCCCATCACTGGCGGCGCCGGGATGAATGCTTCTGCCTGCGCCTGCGCGGGCATGGGCGCCGGCGCGGGCGCTTCGCCAATTGCCGGCGCGGGTTCCAGGCTGGCCGCCGTGGCGGGCTGGGAGGCTGGCGCGGTGATGCCGGTTACCGACGGGACCGGCTTGGTGTAGACCGGCTTTTCTGCCCGTTCCGCTCGATCGGCTATTTCCGGCTGTGGGGCTTGTCGCGGGGTTTGGGGCACCGGGCGCGGGAATACGGCGACCGGGGCCGGGGCGGCTTGTGGTTCGGCCTTTGGCTCGGGCGCTTCCAGGGTGGTGGGCTCGGCGGCGCGGGCATCGGTGATTGCGGGCGCCTCATGCTCGGGCATGGATTGGACTTCCGAATCGATGCCGGTGGCGACCACCGATACCCGGATGCTGCCTTCCAGGGCTTCATCGAAGGTGGAGCCGAAAATGATATTGGCTTCGTCGTCGACTTCTTTGCGAATACGGTTGGCGGCCTCGTCGACCTCAAACAGAGTGATGTCCTTGCCCGCCGTGATGTTGATCAGCACGCCCCTTGCTCCGTGCATCGACGAATCGTCGAGCAACGGATTGGAGATGGCGGCTTCGGCGGCTTCGACGGCGCGGTTGTCGCCCTCGGCCTCGCCGGTGCCCATCATTGCCTTGCCCATCTCGCTCATCACCGATTTGATATCAGCGAAATCCAAATTTATCAGACCTGGGCTAACCATAAGATCGGTGACCCCGCGCACGCCCGAATAGAGCACCTGATCGGCCATCTGGAAGGCGTCGGCGAAGGTGGTCTGCTCGTTGGCCACGTAGAACAGGTTCTGGTTGGGAATGATCAGCAGGGTATCCACATATTGCTGCAGCTCCTTGAGGCCGGCTTCGGCCAGGCGCATGCGCCGCTCGCCCTCGAAATGGAACGGCTTGGTGACCACGCCGACGGTGAGGATGCCGTAATCGCGGGCAGCGCGGGCGATCACCGGCGCGGCCCCGGTGCCAGTGCCGCCGCCGAGCCCGGCGGTCACGAACAGCATGTTGGAATGCTGAATATGGCCGAGGATCTCTTCCAGGGATTCTTCTGCCGCGGCGCGCCCGATATCCGGGTTCGATCCGGCGCCAAGGCCCCTTGTCACGTCGATCCCGATCTGGATGCGGCGCTCGGCAGAGGACTTGGCCAGCGCCTGGGCGTCGGAATTGGCGACCAGGAATTCGACCCCTTCGAGCCCGGATTCGATCATATTATTCACCGCGTTGCCGCCGGCGCCGCCGACGCCAATGACCGTGATATTCGGTTTCAGATCCAAGGTGTCCGTGGTTGTGGGTACGGTTAGTTTGATACTCATGTCAGCCTCCAATGAAGACGGGGATTGGGTTGTTCAAAATCAAATATGTTCACGAAGCCATTGTCCGAACCGATCCATCCGGTTCTTGGACACCTCCATGGCGCGGAATGACGTCACCGACTGTTCCGCGCGTTCGTTCAGTGCAAACTGGATCAGCCCGGCAGAGGTAGAAAACGCCGGACCGTTGGTGGAATCGGCAAGCCCCTTGAAATGGGCCGGGCGGCCAAGCCGCACCTGCCGGTTCAGTATTTCCGAGGCCAATTGGCTGACGCCGTTCAACTGGCTGGCGCCGCCGGTCAGCACCACTCGGCGCCCGACCTCGGCATCGATGCCGGCCTCTTCGATCTTAGCGCGGGCCATTTCGAATATCTCTTCCAGGCGCGGGCGGATGATGCCCACTAAGATAGCGCGGCTGATCTCGTTCTCGTCGAGCCCTTCTTCGCCGACCAGGGGCACCTTGATGATTTCCTGGTCGTCGGACGCCGATGGAATGACGCTGCCAAGCAGGCTTTTCATGCGCTCTGCATGGGCCAGCGGCGTCGAGAGGCCGCGCCTGATATCGTTGGTCACATGGGTGCCGCCCAGGGGCACCGAATCTGTATGGATGACCTCGCCATCGACGAACACCGAAATACCGGTGGTGCCGCCGCCCATATCGATACAGATGACGCCCATCTCTTTTTCGTCTTCGACCAGGCACGATAGCCCGGATGCATAGGGCGCCGCCACATTGGCTTCGATATCCAACCGGCAGCGCCCGATGCAACTTTCGACATTGCGTAACTGCGATGCGTCGGCGGTGACGATGTGCATCTTGACGCCCAACTTCTCGCCGAACATGCGGCGCGGATCGCGCACCCCGGGGCTGCCGTTGATGGTATAGCCCACGGGCAGGGTATGCAGGATGCGGCGGTCGTCGCTTTGGCGGGCATAGAGCCAGGCCGGATCAAGGGCGCGGCGCAAATCCGCATCGCCAATCTCATGACCAGAGATGGCGACGTCGAATGATATCAGCCGTGACTGCGGCGCGCCGCCGGAAATGCACAGCACTACGTCGCGCACATTTTCCTCGGCCAGTTGTTCGGCGTCTTCAACGGCGGCCACCACGCAGGCTTCGATGGCGTCCATATCGATGATGTTGCCCGAACGCACGCCCTTGGAGATGCGATGGCCGATGCCGATGACCTCGGCGGTGGTGCCGGTGGGACGGGCGATAAAGCAAACGATCTTGGTGGTGCCGATATCCAGCGCCGTGATCAAGCCGTTACGCGCTGGCTTATTGTTTTTGCGGGAATGGAACATGGGCGTTCTCAGGTGTCCCTTCCGGTGGCTGGGGCGGCATTTTCGGCTGCGGATTCAGGGGCCTCGGCCGGCGCCGGGCGCAACACCACGCGCCCCGTAAGGCGGAGATCAATGGCGGCGTAGTCCCGGTCCAGGATGGCGTCGCTTTGCTGCAACTCGGCCAGCCGCCGCAGCGCCGTTTCGGGATCAAACTCGGGCAATTGAATGGCCAGGTGATTGCTTAGATGCAGATCCCAGCGGCGCGCACCGATGCGCACAGCGGCGCTGACCCGCCGGGACAGTTCCGGCACCAGGGCCAGCGTGTCCAAAAGCCCCGATGCGTAGCGAGGCGCGTCCGGCCCGATCACCGTGATCAAATTGCCGAAGCGCCCGATATCGCTGATCGGCACCACTTTGCCAGCGGTATCGATAAGGCGGAAGCGGCCATCGCGCTGCCACAGCGCCATCGGTCGGCGCTCGGATATGCGGAGATGAATAACATCCGGCAAGTGCCGCTCGATAGAGACGCTTTCAATCCAAGGCAGGGATTTGAGGCGCGCGTGCGCGGCTTCGGGATCAAACGCCAAAATCGGCGCGCCCCGCTTCAGACGCAGCGCGCTAAGCAATTCGGGCGATTTGGTCTGGTGGCGTCCCTCAACGAATATTTCATCGAGGGCAAAGCCAATTTTGGTCGACGCCGCGATCACCGTCCATTTGGAATTGTCGGCGGTGCGAGACACGAGCCCACTTTGCCACGCCCACCAGCCGGCCACCGCGAATGCGGCCAGCACAAACGTCGCTACGCCGGCGCGCGTCTCCGCCCGCCGCCACATTGACTTAATGCGCAGCCTCCGCCGGCGCAAATTGCCGGACTTGAGGAATGTTCCCCTTAGTCGCACGCAGCGTTCTCCACCATCCAGCCGACAAGCTCTGGAAACGGAATACCGGCGTGGGCCGCTTGTTCCGGAACCAGGGATGTCGGTGTCATCCCAGGTTGAGTGTTCACTTCAAGAATGTACAAATCCTTACCATCAAAGCGAATATCGGCGCGGCTGACGCCGCGGCAGCCAAGCTCTTTGTGCGCCAGCGCCGAAATGCGCATCGCCTCGGCCTCCACTGGGGCCGGAATATCCGCCGGTAGGCGGGGCTGAGAGCCACCTTCGGCGTATTTGGCGTCGTAATCGTAAAAGCCCCGCTGGGTGGTGATTTCGGTGACGGCCAAGGCTTTATCGCCCATCACGGCGACGGTCAGCTCGCGCCCGGCGATGAACCGCTCGACCATGACTTTTTCGCCGTAAGGCCACGATTCGCCGTCTGCCGAATAGCGCTCGCCCTCGCCAATAATGGTTACGCCGACGCTGGAACCTTCGTTGAGCGGCTTGATCACGTATGGCGCCTCCATGACTGGGCCCGAAGCCAGATCATCGCGGCTGGCGATCACATGCGCGGCGACCAGGATGCCGGCGGCGGCGAACAAGGACTTGGCCGCTGGCTTGTCCATGGCCAGGGCGGACGCCAGCAATCCCGAATGGGTATAGGGAATATCAAGAATATTTAGTAAGCCCTGGACGTTGCCGTCCTCGCCGTAGCGCCCATGCAAAGCGTTGAATACTGCATCCGGCTTTGGATAAAGACGGGTGAGGAGCGCGCCCATGTCGCGCTGAACGTCGATGCTGGTAACTGAATAGCCGCCGGCTTTCAGCCCATTGGCAACCGCCGCGCCTGACACCAAGGACACTTCGCGCTCGGCAGACCAGCCGCCCATCAATACAGCCACATTGCGCATCATGTTTGCACCTCCGCCAATGAGGCATCATCGGCGATGCCGATAATGCGGATTTCCCATTCCAAGCGGATGCCGGTTTCCTCCATCACCCGGCGGCGTACTTCCTCGCCGAGGCCTTCAATATCCGCCGCCGTTGCCGATCCGGTGTTGATAAGGAAGTTGCAGTGCTTTTCCGAAACCATGGCACCGCCGCGCTTGAGGCCCCGGCAGCCGGCCTCCTCAATCAGCTCCCAGGCCTTGTGGCCCTCCGGATTGATAAAGGTGGAGCCGCCGGTGGGGGTTTTGAGCGGCTGACTTGCCCCACGCTCTTCTTGAATCTCGGCCATACGGCTGGCGATGGCACCGAAGTCCCCGGGTGTCCCCCGCATTTCAGCGGCAACGAAGATCAGGTTTTCGTCCACGTCTGAATGGCGGTAGGAAAAGCCCATGTCATCGGCGCCAAGCTGTACCGGACCTGCCCTGCCCACGGCATCAACGGCGTTGACGATGTTCGCCATTTCGGCCCCGAAGGCGCCGGCGTTCATGCGCAACGAGCCGCCGAGGGAGCCGGGGATGCCGCTCAAGAACTCAAAGCCGGTGAGCCCCGCGTCTCGGGCTTCACCCGCAATCTTCAGATTGCTTGCGCCGGTGCCGGCGATGATCTGATCACCGTCCACCGTTACCCCTGCGAAACCGTCACCGAGGCGTACGACGACACCAGGTATGCCGCCGTCGCGCACCAATATGTTGGAGCCGACGCCGATAACCGTAACCGGAATATCGGCGGACAGCCGCGCCAGCAGCTCCGCCAGATCATCAACATCGGCGGGCCGGAACAAAATTTCCGCCGGACCGCCGACACGGAACCAGGTCAGTTTCGAAAGGGCCGCGTCTTCGGCGATGCGGCCCCGCAAGCTTGGCAGGGCATCGATCAGGCGGTCACTTTTGTGCTTGGCGGCCATCATAGTTGTGCCAATTCATCGGGTAATGCGTTCGCCCATCCGGTGATGTTGCCGGCGCCCAGGCAGACAACCATATCGCCGGGCTTGCCGTTGGCCGCCACCAGCCCCGCAAGATCGGCGGGATTATTCAGCGATATCACGTGGCGGTGGCCCCGGGCTTGGAGGCCATCGACCAGCGCGCCCCTATCGAAACCGTCGATTGCGTCTTCGCCGGCGGCGTAGACATCGGCGACGATGACGGTGTCGGCATCGTTGAAGCAAGTGCAGAAATCCTCGAACAGATCCTTGAGCCGGGAATAGCGGTGCGGCTGCACCACGGCGATGATATGGCCCTCAGGGTTGGCGCTGCGTGCCGCATCCAGCACCGCCGTGATCTCCACCGGATGGTGGCCATAATCATCGATCACCGTGATGCCAAGGGCCTCGCCTGTCTTGGTAAAGCGCCGGTTGACGCCGCCGAATGCGGCCAGCCCGGCGCGGATATGGGTCTCCTCCACATCCATTTCGGCGGCGATAGCGATAGCGGCGACGGCGTTCTGAATATTGTGGGCGCCGTGCATGGGAAGGTACAGGCCGGTGATTTGGGCCTCGGGCGCACCGCGCCGGGCCGCCACGGCGATATCGAAGTTGGAGCCGCCGTCGGCGGGCTCGAAGCGGGTGATGCGCACATCAGCCTGCGGGTTGCGCCCATAGGTGACGATCTTGCGATCAGACACCTCCGGGATCAGGGCCTGAACCTCGGGATCATCGATGCACAGTACGACGAAACCGTAGAAGGGAACGTTTTTGACGAAATCGACGAAAGCGGCGCGCAATGCCTCGAACGATCCGTAATGGTCCATGTGTTCGGCATCGATGTTGGTGACGACGGCGATGGTGGGATGCAGTTTAACGAAGCTGCCATCGCTTTCGTCGGCCTCGGCAACCATCCAATCGCCGCCGCCGAGGCGCGCGTTGGAGCCCCAGGCATTGATGATGCCGCCATTGATGACGGTGGGATCTAGCCCTGCGCTCTCCAACAATTGGGCGACCAGGGACGTGGTGGTTGTTTTGCCGTGGGTGCCGCCGACGGCGATTGAGGATTTGAGGCGCATCAACTCGCCCAGCATTTCCGCGCGGCGGACCAACGGCACGAAGCCGCGACGGGCTGCCACCAATTCCGGGTTGTCCGCTTTCACCGCCGAGGAAACAACCAGCACGGCGGCATCGCCCAGATTATCTTCGGCGTGGCCGATCATGATCTTGATGCCGAGAGCGCGGAGGCGTTGCACATTGGCGCCCTCGGCCATATCGCTTCCCTGCACCCCATGGCCGAGATTGTGCAGTATTTCGGCGATACCGCTCATGCCGATGCCGCCGATGCCGACAAAATGAATGACGCCGAGATCAAGCGGCAGAGTGCTCATGACGCCTGCCCTCCCAACGCTTCGGCGGCTTCGGCGGGCAACAGGGCGGCAACCATATCGGCCAGCCGGCTGGCGGCATCCGGGCGCCCGAAGGCTTTGGACGCGGCGGCGGCGTTTTCCAAAATGCGCGGCATGGTCAGTAGCGAGGTCAGGCGCCCGGCCAAAATTTCCGGGGTAAAGGCTTCTTCCGGCAACAGCCATCCGCCGCCGGCCTCGTCCAGCGCGTGGGCGTTGGTGGCTTGGTGATCGTCCACCGCGTGTGGATAGGGAACCATGATTGCGGGCCGCCCGATGGTGGTTGCCTCAGCAATGGTGGAGGCGCCGGAGCGGCATATAATCAAATGCGCCGCGGCCATGCGCGCCGGCAGATCATCGAAGAAAGACGCCAGCTCGGCCGCCACGCCCATATCCCGGTAGGCGGCGGTGGCCGCGTCCAGATCATCGCTGCGGCATTGCTGGACAATGGATAGCCGCGCCCGCAAATCTTCTTCCAGCCGGGCGATGGCAGCGGGCACCACCTGGGTGAACACGGACGCGCCCTGGCTGCCGCCGAATACCAAAATGTCGATTGGCTGCGCCGGCGCTCGCTCTGGATAAGGGTTTGAGCGCAAATGGGCGACGGCGGGGCGCACCGGCATGCCGGTACGTATCACGCCAGCGGCAACCTCCGGCATGGCGGCGACCTTGTCGAACGAGGTGGCGATCTGGCTGACACCGCCTGCCAGCAATCGGTTGGCGCGGCCCAGAACCGCGTTCTGTTCGTGCATGGCGGTCTTGGCGGTGCAAAACTTTGCCGCCAGCATGGTCGGCACCGAGGCGTAGCCGCCGAAGCCGACGACAACTTGAGGCTTGATGCGCTTGAGAATGAACCATGCCTGGATGGTGCCGGCCAGAATTTCCAACGCGCTTTTGATGCGAGCAGCCAGGCCTTTGCCGGCAATACCGCCCGCCCGGATGCGGAACAATTGAACACCGTTGAAGCCGGCGTCCATGGCGCCGCCGCGTTCATCGGTGATCAATGCCAGCCGGCAACCGCGCTTCGCAAGTTCGGCGGCCAGGGCTTCGGCCGGGAACACATGCCCGGCGGTGCCGCCGGCGGCGAGCGCGATCAAAGGTGCGTTTTGGGACACCATCAGCGCGGCCTTCCCGGCACACGGGAATCCCTGGTCAGCGCCAGCACCATGCCCATGCCGAGCGCGAGGGCAAACATGGACGAGCCGCCATAGGATATGAACGGCAGGGTCATGCCCTTGGTTGGCATAAGATTGAGGGTCGAGGCCATATTGATGATCGCCTGCAGGCCGAACTGAACCAGCAGCCCGGCCACCGCCAACTGGGTAAACAGATCCTGATCCCGAAAGACGCGGATGAAGCCGCGCAAGACAATGAAGGCGAATAGGGCGACCACCATCAGGGTCATCAGCAATCCGAACTCCTCGCCGGCGACGGCGAAGATGAAATCGGCATGGGCGTCGGGCAGCACTTCTTTCACATGACCCTCGCCGGGACCGACGCCGAATATGCCGCCGCCCCTGAACGCTTCCAGCGAGCGCGCCACCTGATAGGCTTCCTCGCCGGAGGGATCGAGAAACATGTCGATGCGCGCCTGCACATGGGCGAACTGGAAATAGGCGAAGACGCCGCCGGCAAGAAACAGAACGCCGATGGCGATCACCAGCAGCATCGGTAAGCCGGCCAAGAAAAACTGGGTGCCCCAGATGATCGAAACCAGGATCGTCATGCCCACGTCGGGCTGCGCCAACAACAACAGGACCACCAGCACATAAAGTCCGATGGCCAGGGCGTAGCCGGTGAAATTATCGCCCAGCCGCCAGCGGGCGAACAGCCAGGCCGACAGCACCGCGAAGGAGGGCTTGACGAATTCCGACGGCTGTAAGGAAAATCCGGCGATCGAAACCCAGCGGGTGGCACCCTTGATCTCGGCCCCGGTTACCAAGGTCAGTGCCATGAAGCCGAGGGCGCCAGCGAATACCGCCAGCGCCAATATGCGCACCCCTTGGGGTTTCAGCGCCGAGACGGCGAGCAGGCCGGCCAGCGCGATGGGCAGAAAGATGATGTGGCGCTGGGCGAAGTAAAACGTGTCCTTGCCCAGGTGTTCGGCCACCGGCGGGCTGGCCGCCATGCCGAGCACCGCGCCTACTGCCGCCAGGGCTATGAGCGCCGCGATGTTCCAACGGTCGAGGCTCAGCCACCAGCCGCCCAGCAGGCTCAGGTTGGTGCGCGAATAGGTGTTCATGGGCCTGCGCCTTCCAATGCCTGGACAAGGTCCCGAAACGCATCACCGCGCGCTTCGAAACTATCAAATTGATCGAAGGACGCGCAGGCCGGCGACAGCAGCACCACGCCCACACCGCCCTCGCTATCCATATCGTGTTGCGCGGCGACGTGGGCGCGCATCACAGCAGTTTCCAGATCGCCGCATTGATGCACCGGGGCGGAGGCGCCAATGATGGCCTCGAACCGGGCTGCCGCATCGCCGATCAGATAGGCGCCGCATATGCGCTCGAAAGATGGGGCGATGGCGTCCAGGTTTTCTTCTTTGAATGTGCCGCCGGCGATCCAATAGATGGCATCGTAGCAATCCAGCGCCTTGGCCGCCGCCTGGCTGTTGGTGGCCTTGGAATCGTTGACGTACAACACCGATCCGATGGCGCCGACAATTTCCTGGCGGTGGGGCAGGCCGGGGAAGGTGGCGATGGCTGCTGCAATGGTTTCGGCGTCGATGCCTTGCAAGCGCGCCACCGCGTAAGCCGCCGCCGCATTCTGCCAATTGTGGGTGCCGGGCAGCGCCGCGACGGGTTTCAAGTCGCACACCGGCACTTGGCCGTATTCCATATCGTCAATCAGAATGCCGGCCTCGCCATAGACACCGCCGGCGGCGCGGGCGCTGCCCGAAATGGGGGTGATCTTATGGGCGCCGCGCACCATCAGCTCCATCCCGATGCCGCGTGAGGCACCGTCCTCCATGCCGACAATGGCGTGTCCTCCGGTGGCCGGATTGTCGAAGATCATGCGCTTGGCCGCCACATAGCCGTCGAGCCCGCCATGGCGGTCCAGATGATCGGGGGTAATATTCAACAACACGGCGACATTGGGCTTGAGGCTCGGCGTCCGCTCCAACTGGTAGGACGACAGCTCCAGCACATAGGCGCCGGTGCCTTCGATGTCCCCTAAATCAAGCGCCGGGACGCCGATATTGCCGCCCACTTGATTGGGCACTCCGGCGGCGCTTAGGATGTGTCCGATCAGCGCCGAGGTGGTGGATTTGCCGTTGGTGCCGGTGACGGCGATATAGTTCGCGTCCGGCTTGGCCCGGGCCAGCAGGTCCACGTCGCAAATGATCGGGCAATCGGCAACGCGCGCGGCGGCGGCGATTGGGTTGGGGGTAGGGTATTGGTCCGGAATGCCGGGTGAGAGCACCAAGGCGGCGCAGCCGGTCCAATCCAATTCGGCCAAATCGGTCAGCGGCACGCCGGTGGCCTCGGCTTCGCCTCGCCGCGCTTCGGCGTCGTCCCAGGCGCAGACCTCGGCGCCGCCGGCAGCCAGGCTAAGCGCCGCCGTGAGGCCGGAGCGTGCTAGCCCCAAGACCGCCACCTTTTGACCGGAAAATGTATGGACCGGGATCATTTGCCTCCTAGCGCAGTTTCAGCGTCGCCAGCCCGGCGAGCGCAAGAATCATGGCGATGATCCAAAAGCGGATGACGATGGTCGGCTCGGCCCAGCCCTTCTTTTCGAAGTGATGGTGCAGCGGCGCCATCTGAAAGACGCGCTTCCCGGTCAGCTTGAACGACACCACCTGGACAATCACCGACACGGTTTCCAGAACGAACAGGCCGCCGACGATGGCCAGCACCAGCTCGTGCTTGGTGATGACCGAGACAATGCCGAGCGCCCCGCCCATGGAGAGCGAGCCGGTATCGCCCATGAACACCATGGCCGGCGGCGCATTGAACCAGAGAAAGCCGAGCCCTGCGCCGACCAGTGCGCCGCAGAAGATCGCCAACTCGCCGGCGCCGGGCACGTAGTGGACTTGCAGATAGCTCGAAAATACCGAATTGCCGATGATATAGGAGATTAGCGCGAACACCCCGGCGGCGATCATCACCGGGCCGATGGCGAGGCCGTCGAGCCCATCGGTCAAATTTACTGCGTTGGAGGCGCCGACCATGACAAAGACGGCGAAGCTGACAAACATAAAGCCGCCGAGATCGACGAGCACATTCTTGAAGAACGGGATAGCGAGAGAGGTGGATAAAGGCTCGCGCGTGATTGACACAACCCACATGGTGGCGGCGCCGGCGATGAAGACTTGCAAGAGCAGTTTCAATTTGCCCGGTAGGCCCTTGGAATGGCGGCGGGTGACTTTGATGTAATCGTCGATAAAGCCGATCATGCCGTAGCCGACGGTGACACCGAGCGCCGCCCAGATATAACCGTTGCGCAAATCCGCCCACATCAGGGTGGAGACCAAAAGCGCCGTCAGGATCATGAAGCCGCCCATGGTGGGGGTGCCGACCTTGGTGATCAGGTGGCTTTCGGGGCCGTCTTCGCGGATCGGTTGACCGCCCTTTTGGCGCGCCGCCAGCCAGCGGATGATGAACGGCCCGCAGATGAAGCTGACGATCAGCGCCGTGATCATGGCGCCGCCGGTGCGGAACGTGATGTAGCGGAAGACGTTGAAGACGCTAAATTGATCGGCGAACTGAACCAGCGAATTAAACAGCATTCGGTGCCTCCCCATTCGATTTAAGCGCCGCGACGATGGCACCCATGCGTGACCCGGCTGAGCCTTTGACCAGGACCACATCACCC
>JABHAA010000012.1 GCA_018674495.1 Rhodospirillaceae bacterium
GATTTTAGGAAAGTTTCCCGGAACCCGCCATCTTCCCAGGACTTTGCCCCGGCAAAAACATGGAAGAGCCAGCTCCAGGTGATGATGCGCATGGCCGCTTCCATGGCGATGCCCCAATTGACGCCCCGGCCATAAGGGTTGTCGGCAATCCAGTCGGCAATCATCCGGCCCGCGAATTCCGCACAGCGTTCGTCGCCGCTAGTGACGTAGTGCTGGCCGACGGGGATTAGCCATTGCATGCGCGACATTTCCCACGGCAGCTTGACGTCGCTCGCCTCGGAGAGCGCGTTCAAATCCAGATCGCGAAAATAGTCTGCGGGCCAGCGGTGACCGGACACAAAATCCAACGACCAATCCGGCGGCAGTGTCTTATCACCGCGTTTGTGGCCAAAAATATCTATCTCGCCGTTCATTATTCGCGAAGCGGCCGCCGCGACGCGCTCAGCCTCACTCTTGTGTCGTTCGGCCATCTGGGTGCCGTCGCTCGGCTTGGTGATGGCAGGAAACGGGCGCGCCGCCAACTGTTGCCACAACGCATCGATGTCCGGCGCACCGAACAGCCGGGCGAACACGGCCCCTGTTAGCTTGGCCGCCGGCGGCGCCCGATACCGGTCTGGCCAGGCCACAGCTTCCTGAACGAGACGGCGCATGATCTCGCCCGACGGCCGGTGCACGGCGCGCAACGCCCTTTGCAGCCAAATTCCCATCCGCTACCTTTAAGCTTCCAATAATCTATCCAAACGGTACCGCCGAATATGCTGACACGATTCGTCCCGTCAACAAAAGAACCACTGCCAGTGATCGGGCTCGGCACGTTTCGCGCCTTTGACACCAAGCTCGGGCCCGGCAACCGAGATGCGCTGACAGAGGTACTGCGGCTCTTTTTTGAAGCCGGTGGGAGCCTGATCGATACCTCGCCCATGTATGGCCGCGCCGAGGCGGTCATCGGTGAATTGCTGGACGGCGCGTCATTTCAGAATCAGGCGTTCCTGGCCACCAAGGTCTGGACCAGTGGCAGACGGCGCGGAATCCGCCAAATGCAGGACTCGCTCGCCAAATTGCGGCGCCCGAGCGTCCGGCTGATGCAGGTCCACAATCTGGTTGATTGCGAGACCCAACTCGAAACCCTTCGCGCCTGGAAGCAGGACGGGCGCATCGATTATATCGGCATCACCCATTACACGAGCTCGGCATTCGCCGAGTTGGCGGATTTGCTGAAATCCCACCCCGATATCGATTTCAGCCAATTTCCCTACTCCATCGCGGCACGCCGGGCGGAGGATTATTTTCTAGATCTTTGCGCCGACACCGGCACTGCGACCCTGATCAACCGGCCGTTCGAGCAGGACGGATTGTTCGGACGGGTGCACGGCGCGCCATTGCCTTCCTGGGCCGGGGAATTGGGGATCACCGGATGGGGGCCATTCTTCCTCAAATATCTATTGTCCTTCGATGCCGTCACCTGCCTGATACCGGCGACCAGCAATCCAGACCACATGCGCGCCAATCTGGCTGCCGGAACCGGTTCGATGCCCGATGCAGCCATGCGCCGGCGCATGAGCCAATTGCTCGACAGCCTATGAGCCCCTCCCTGCCCCGCCCTACCAAAAGCGATCACAAGCAGGTTTGGCATCTGGCGGCACCGTCGATCATCGCCAATCTGTCGGTGCCGCTGCTGGGCGCCGTTGATACCGCCGTCATCGGCCATCTCGATCAGTCCTATTATCTTGGCGCCGTGGCCATCGGCGCGGTCATCTTTCATTTTATCTACTGGGGGTTTGGGTTCCTCCGCATGGGAACCACCGGGCTCACCGCGCAAGCCCTTGGCGCCCGCGAATTTGGCGAGGTGCGGGCGATCTTCTATCGGGCGCTGGCCTTGGGTACCGCCATCGCCCTGGTCATCTGGCTGGTGCAAACCCCGGTGCTGTGGCTGGCAACTACACTCTTTGAAGCCTCAGCCCAAATCGAGACCTTGGCCGGCACATATTTCCACGTCCGCATTTGGAGCGCGCCGGCAGTGCTTGCCAACTATTGCCTGATCGGATGGTTCATCGGCATCGGCAATACCCGCGCCGCACTTCTGCTTCAGGTTTGGATGAACGGGCTCAACATCGCTCTCGATCTCTTGTTCGTGATGGGATTTGGATGGGACGTGGCCGGGGTCGCGGCGGCGACGGTGATCTCGGAATATGCCGCCGTTGGCGCCGGCCTTTTGCTGTTTCGCCGCGCCGCTCGATCCATGGACGCGGGCGGCGAGCGACCGACAATTTTCGACGCGGGCAAAATCAAGCGCATGATGTTTATCAATCTGGATATCTTCATCCGCACTTTTTGCCTGATCTTCGCCTTTTCCTTCTTCACCTCCCAGGCCGCCAAGATGGACGACGACATATTGGCTGCGAACGCGGTGTTGATCCAGTTCCAGCATTTCCTGTCGTTCGGGCTGGATGGCTTCGCCCATGCGGCCGAGGCCCTGGTCGGCGCCGCCATTGGCGCCGGCAGCCGAGCGCGATTGCGGGCCGCGGTGGTTACCGCCGGCATCTGGGCGCTGGCCGTCGCCGCGCTCTATACGATCATCTATGCGGGCCTCGGCTCATTTATTATTGGGGCGCTGACCGGCATCGAAATCGTTCGTGCCGGCGCCAATGAATATCTGGTCTGGCTGATGATCTCGCCGATCGTTTCGGTCTGGTCGTTCCTACTCGATGGTATCTTCATCGGCGCCACGCGCACCGCCGAGATGCGCAACGCCATGCTAATCTCTCTGGCGGTATTTCTGGCGGCGGTATTTGTACTGCAACCGATATACGGAAACCATGGCCTGTGGCTGTCGCTGATGCTGTTCATGGTCGCACGCGCCATCACTCTTGGCGCTTATTACCCAAGGCTGGAACGCCGCGCAGGTTTCAAAGACTGATGCTCAGCCGATTTCGAGGGGCACCCGGCTTTGGCGGTAATTATGCTTTCTTAAACGCGAAGTTGGCTTTAAAGCTGAAGCAACGAATTTATTAAAAAGTCACAGGGGAATTTCATGATCTACGAAGTCCGCACCTACGATCTCCATCCAAGATCGCTGCCCGAGGTGATCAGGCGCTTTGGCGAAGGCTATGGGGAGCGCAAGACACTGTCCGAGATGGCCGGGTTTTTCTATTCCGAGATCGGCCCCCTCAATCAGATCGTGCATATCTGGCCCTACGAAGATTTAAGTGAACGCGACCGGGTGCGCAAAGAATCCTTAAGCCTCAAAGGCTGGCCGCCGGGCATCGCCGAATACATCATCCGCCAGACCGTCGAAATTTATAATCCCTGGCCCATCTCGCCGGTATTGGAGGCAGGAGATTTCGGCCCCTTCTACGAATTTCGAAGTTATCTGGTGACTATCGGCCAGATGCGCGAATACCGGTCGCGCTGGGATACGGCGTTGCCTGAGCGCGCCAAGCATTCACCAGTTTCGGTTGTCATGGAATGTGATATCGGGACGGCCAGCAAGATCATGCATATCTGGCCTTACAAAACCCTGGATGAGCGCACCAAAGTCAGAAAGCATGTAGAGGACACCGGCGTCTGGCCGCCGAAGGGCGATCCAATTTTGAAGATATTGGATTTGCAAGAAAACAAAATCATGCTGCCGGCAAGCTTCTCGCCGATGCAGTAGTCCGATGCCGGCGGCGCCAGCCGGTATCAGTGGGCGACCAAAGTCCTTGGCAGCATGGTTCGGATGCGCGCCAGATGATTTGCGTCGGGATCATGTTTGCGCCAGCGCTCGTGCTCGGCGAAAGCATGTTTGTAGGCTTCGGATTTTGTGCCGTGAATTCCCATGACCTGATGGCAATTGGCCGCATCGGTCACAACCCAATTTTTGTCGGCACCTTCATAATGCACTGAATAACGCATTCTGCGGACTCCCTAATGGGTGATAGGGAAACCTAGGCCGAGAAGATTTAGAAATTATGAATTCTAGCGCCCATGTCGGTCGAGGGCCCAATCGCTGGTATTGGGACTCACCTTGGCGTCGGATTTGCTGGGCACAAAGCGCAGCGCGAATAGTTTCAGGCCGCGAACGATCCTTGTCATCAGCCAGATAGTCAGAACCAGAAGACCTGCGAACAGGAAGAAAAACGCCACCGGCTTGAAGAGCATGAAGACCAGGATGAAGGCAACCAGCACGTCTTCGGCCACCGATGCCAATAGATTTGTGATTGGCTCGGGCGAGGTGTTGAGGATCATCCGCGAGCCCGATTTCGTGGCGTGGCTCAATGCTGCCAGCACCCCACCACCGGCCAGCGATACGGCGAAATGGACATCGGGCGCCAATCCCGACTGGATGCCCTCAAGCGCCGCCACCGCCAGAAAAGAGCCGCCTGGAATTCGAATGAACGTATGCAAGATATCCCAAAGAGTATCGAAGCCCGGAATTTTATCGGCAAAGAACTCGACGATGTAGAGCGCCCCGGCGGCGGTGAGCACGTAGGGGCTGCTCAAAACCTGTAGACCCGCAGGCAATTCCGTGAGACCGAAAAATTGCAGCGCGCCGAGCACGAAGGCGACCCCATAAAGGTTGAAGCCGCTCATGAACGAAGCGCCAAGAGCCAAGGCCAAGGTTTCGACAATACCCACTGTGCAGCCCCATTTTGGCCAGCGGAAGGTCTTTAATGCCTTCGGATCAGGCCATCCCTCAATTGCAAAAATTTTACTCCGAGTACGGGTAATCGCAAAGGATTAATTCGCCAAGATATCCACAGGTTTTCCACGTTCTCGAAACCTCAATTGACAATCGCAGCGGAACAACTTCTAGTTCAATTATCAATTTCAACTCGAAGAATGAGACCGCCGATGGACACCCCAATTCCCAACGATTTAGGCGCCTTTTGGATGCCATTCAGCGCCAACCGGCAATTCAAAGCGGCGCCGCGTCTGCTCACCGGCGCCAAGGACATGCACTATCGCAGCGCGAATGGCCGCAAAATTCTGGACGGCACGGCGGGACTTTGGTGCGTCAATGCCGGTCACGGCAGGCCTGAGATCACCAAAGCCATCCAGGACCAGGCCGGCGAGATGGACTATGCGCCGCCGTTCCAGATGGGTCACCCGAAGGCGTTCGAGTTGGCGGCGCGCCTAACCGCCATGGCACCAGATCCTCTGAACCACGCTTTTTTCACCAATTCCGGCTCCGAAGCGGTGGATACAGCCTTGAAGATCGCGCTGGCCTATCATAGCCGGAGCGGCGCACCTGGCCGCCGCCGCCTGATCGGGCGGGCACGCGGGTATCACGGCGCCGGCTTCGGCGGTATTTCGGTCGGCGGGATCTCACCCAACCGCACCAATTTCGGTGGCTTGCTTCCAGAAGTCGATCACCTGGCTCATACCCACAATCTCGAACAAAATGCATTTTCCCGTGGTCAGCCTGACTGGGGCGGGCATCTGGCGGAAGAGCTGAACGATCTGGTGGCCTTGCACGGGCCGGGCGCCATCGCCGCAGTCATCGTCGAGCCGATGGCCGGGTCCACCGGCGTGCTAGTGCCGCCCAAGGGTTATTTGGAACGATTACGCGCCATATGCGATGCGCACGGCATCCTGTTGATATTCGATGAGGTGATTACCGGCTTTGGGCGGCTTGGCGCCAGCTTCGCGGCGGCGCGCTTTGGCGTGACACCCGACATCATGACCCTGGCCAAGGGCCTGACCAATGCGGCGGTACCCATGGGCGCGGTTTTGGTGAGCGGTGAAATTTTTGACACCTTCATGGATGGCCCCGATAACATCATCGAATTGTTCCACGGCTACACCTATTCGAGCCATCCGCTGGCTTGCGCTGCCGGGCTGGCGACGCTGGCGCTGTACGAGAAAGAAAACCTTTTCGAACGGGCGGCGAGCCTGGAAAGCTATTGGCAGAGCGCGGTGCATGGTTTGCAAGGGTTGGAAAATGTCATCGATATTCGTGATATCGGCCTGACCGCCGGCATTGAGATGGCACCCCGGGACGGTGCGCCTGGCATGCGAGGGTACGAGGCGTTGGTGGCATGTTTCGAGGCCGGCGCCCTGGTCCGGGTCACCGGCGATACAATCGCCCTGTCGCCGCCATTAATTATCGCGGAGACACAAATTGACGAACTGCTGACTATTGTCGCCAGCGCAATTGAGAACATAAGCTAAGTACTGGTATTCATTTACAATATCCTTCCGTCGATATCGGATCATTCCCTATTGCCAAAATTTTCTTTCGGCGGCATAGTTTGGGCTCGAAAGTCCCGTATTGGGATATAACAGACAAATTTTTTAGATGAACTTTGGGAGGTCATCGTGAAACATCATCTTAGATATTCTTATTTATTTGCGAGTGCCGCTGTTGCGGTGATTATGGCGTCGACCCCGGTTGATGCGCGCGTCGATGGTGACACCATCACGCTTGGTTCCGCCATTTCATTTTCCGGCAAATATTCCACCAATGGTGTGCATGCCTCGAACGGCTATAATCTGGCGGTCAAAATGATCAATGCAGCCGGCGGCGTGATGGTCGGCGGCAAAAGCTACAAGCTTAAGATCAAATATTACGACGACGAATCGACCCCGCTGCGCACCGCCCAACTTGGCGAACGCCTAATCAAGCAGGACAAGATTCAATTCCTGTTGGGCCCTTACTCCTCGGCCACCACCAAGGCGATGGCGCCGATTACCGAGAAATATAATATCCCGATGGTCGAAGCCGAAGGCGCGGCGCGCTCGCTGTTCACGCAAGGCTACAAGAATTTGTTCGCGGTGCTGTCCACCTCCGAGCAGTATCTAGCCCCCGTGATTGACGTTGCAGCCGCGATAGCCAAGAAAGCCGGCAAAGATCCCTCCAAGATCAAAGTCGCCATGGCGTTCGAAAACGATCCCTTCTCGCTGGATGTGCGCGCAGGCGTGGTAACGGCGGCCAAAAAATACGGCATGAATATCGTCATCGATGACAAGCTGCCGCGTGATTTGTCGGACATGTCCTCGACCCTGACCAAGGTGCGGGCCTTGAAACCAGATGTCTTGGTTGTCTCCGGTCACTCCAAGGGCGCGGCAACGGCTGCCAGGCAGATCAAGGAGCTGAAGATCAACGTGCCGATGATTGCCATGACCCATTGCGAAGCGGCCAAGGTGATCAAGAAGTTTGGCGCTTCTACCAATGGCTTCCTATGCCCGACCCAGTGGGGCGAGACGCTTTCCTATAAGGACAAATTGTTCGGCTCGGCAGCCGAATATGACAAGCTGTTCAAGAGCACGTATGACGGATACAAGAACGTGCCCTATCAGGCCGCCCAGGCTTCGGCCGCGGTGATGGTCTGGAAAGCGGCGTTCGAAAAAGCCAATTCGTTCAATGTAGACAAGGTCCGGGCGGCGCTTGCGTCGACCGACATGAAAACCTTCTACGGCGCCATTAAATTTTCGAAAGCCGGTAACAATATCGCCAAACCGATGGTGTTGCGTCAAATCCAGAACGGTAATCTTAAAATTGTTGCGCCGCTGAAATGGGCTTCGGACTCGGTTCAGCATCCGCGTATGGTCGGTAAATAGTCCAAAAGGATCGATTACCTTTGCCAAGCATAATATCCCGCCCCCATTGGACCAGTGGGGGCGGGGTTTTCTTTCCTGCATGGTCGGCATTTCAGCCACGGGGTTTTAGGAAAGTTCATGGATAATATTTCATTGCTGGTCCAAACGGCGCCTGTTCTCAATTTCCAATTGTTGCTGGATGGTTTGCTGATCGGTGCCATCTTCGCCCTTGCCGGATATGGCCTGGCCCTGGTTTGGGGCGTGATGAACGTCAAGAATTTGGCGCAGGGGGATTTCGTCATGATGGGCGGCTACATCGCCTGGTTCATGACCTCGTTCGGCATCCACCCTTTCGTTGGCCTGCCGATCGCAATTGTCCTGATGTTCGGATTTGGCTGGGCCATGTATCTGTTGATCATCCGCCACGTCATCGGGCGCGATTTGTTTACATCCCTGCTGGCGACTTTTGGGCTGGCCCTGGTAATCCAGCAGCTTCTGAATTTGGCGTTCGGGCCCGAAGTTCAGGTGGTGGAATCGGGCTTTAAAATACGATCGGCGCTGGACGGCATGCTGACCGTCGCCGACATCAAGCTGGTGGCACTTTTATTGGCGGCCGTGCTTGCGATTATGATTGTCCTGTTCATGAAGCGCAGCCGCATGGGTCAGGCCATTCGCGCCACGGCCCAGGATCCGAGGGCGGCGCGTGTGATGGGCATCGATACCGAGAACGTATATGCGTTTACCTACGCGCTGAACGCCGCTATCTGCGGTGCCGCCGGCGTGCTGATCTCGATGATCTGGGTGATCCAGCCGTTCTTCGGCATCAGCTATTCGATCCGGGCATTCGTAATCGTCACCGCCGCCGGGCTTGGCAACTTACCCGGTGTGATACTCGCTGGCCTTGGCCTAGGCGTCGTCGAGCAATATGGCGGGTTCATTCTAGGCGCGGAATTGCAACAATTTACGGTTCTCGCAATGCTGTTGCTCGTTCTGATATGGCGTCAGCTCGAACAGAAGCGGCATCGTCAGGCACTACAGTGAGCGAGCTCGGGCAATGAATAAATTAGGATCGCAGCGCTGGATATACATAGCGCTCCTGGTGTTTGGCATCGTCGCGCCATTCCTGTTTCCCAATTTCACCTCTCAGCTTACCGTGTGGTGGGTGATGGTATTGTTCGCCCTCACCTGGGATATTTCGGGTGGCCAGATGGGTTACAACTCGCTCGGCAACATCGTATTTTTCGGTGTCGGCATGTATGCGTCGACGATTGTCCAAGTGGGCCTCTATTACGATGTCGCCGCCTATACCGCGGCAGTGGGCGCCGTAAAAGTAGACTTCACCACAGCCCAATACTTCACCGGGCTGGCATCTGGCATCATCACCGGCGGGATCGTTTCGGTCGTCTTTGCAGTTGTGTTTGGCGCCGTGGTGTTCGGGCTGCGCGGCCCCTATTTCGCCATCGGCACGCTAGGCATGGGCCTCGCGGCAGCGGAGCTAGTCGCCTCGTGGGACTATGTGGGCGGCGGCGGCGGTGTCGCCCTGCCGGTTTATCCGGGCCACCCGGACGAGCGTTCTCTGATGTTCTATTACATCATATTTATTCTCGCCACCCTGACTATTCTCGTCCTCATGCGGATCTATTCGAGCTTTTTCGGCATCGCTGCCAACGCCATTCGTGACGACGAGGAAAAGGCCGAGGGCATGGGTGTTCATACGCTCCGCTACAAAATCGTCGGCTGGGCTATCGCCGCCTTCTTCCTCGGCATGACCGGCGCAGTATTCGGCAATATGATTGGCTTTATCGAGCCGGTGGAAGTCGCCTTTCCAGCCATCACCTTCGGTATTTTCATGGTGGTGATGAGCCTTTTGGGCGGCAAAGGAACTTTGTTGGGGCCGATCATCGGGGCAACGATATTTCATCTGATCAAGGAGCTGACCTGGACCTATATGCTGGGCTGGCAATGGGTGGCACTGGGAGCGCTTATTATTGTTATCGTGGTTTTCTTCCAGCAGGGCATCATCGGCTGGGCGCAGGAAAAATGGCCGGAGAAATTTGGCATCTATGTTGATAAAGACGAAGTCGCCAGCGAAACCCGGCTTGAGGCGGATGGCGCCGGCAGGGTAGCCGAATGAGCGAATTAATCGAAGTTTCCGGGGTCAGCAAAGCCTTCGGCGGGATCATCGCCAATGACAATGTTTCCATCTCGGTGCCGGAGGGGCGCATCACCGGCCTGATCGGACCCAACGGTTCGGGAAAAACTACGCTGTTTAATTCCATTGTCGGCTACCATCCCATCGATTCCGGCTCCATCAAGTTCGATGGCCAGGAGATAACGAAAAAAATGGTGCCGCAAATCGCCCGCCTGGGCTTGCTGCGCACCTTCCAGCAGACCCGCATCTACGGCAAGATGGATTGCGTCGCCAATATGCTGGTCTCGGAATCGCACCGGCACGAAGGGTTCCGCAGCATGTTCCGCAAAATCCAACCGGAAACGACCGAGAAAGCGGACCGGTTGCTGGAATTTGTCGGCCTCTATCAAAAGCGCCGGCTGGTATCGGGGGAACTTTCGTTCGGCCAGCAAAAACTGTTGGAATTTGCCATGGCGCTGATGAACGAGCCGCGCATATTGTTGCTCGACGAGCCCACCGCCGGCATCAACCCGACGCTAATCAACGGCCTCATCGACCGCCTGAAACGGGCTGCCAGAGAGCTAGGCATTACGCTCTTTGTGATCGAACACAACATGCCGGTAATCATGGGATTGGCCGAAAACATCTATTGCCTTGCCAACGGCAAAGTTCTGGCGCACGGCACGCCGGCGGAAATTCAGAATGACGAACGCGTGCTGGAAGCCTATCTCGGCGGCCAGACAAAGGGGGATGATTGAGGATGGCGCCTGAACAGGAAAACACCGAACCGACCCGCGCCACCGGCTACCATGGCGGTGATGCTTCCGCCGTAATCTCGGTCGAAGAAGTAACCCGCCAGGCCCAAGCAATCGCCGTCGGCGCAACACCGGAACAGATTTCCGGGCTGGCCAATAACGCGCCGTTCGTTACCATCGACAGCTTGAAGGCCGGTTACGGCAAGATGGAAATTCTGCACGATTTCAATTTGCAGGTGGCACGCAACCAATCACTTTGCTTGATCGGCCCCAATGGGGCGGGCAAATCGACGGTGCTGCATTCTATCTTCGGCTTCACCAATATTTTCTCCGGCAATATCTCGGTGGGCGAAGGCGACGACAAAAACGACATCACCCGGCTCTCTTCGTCCGACAAGCTGCGGCGCGCCGGTATCGCTTATATCTTGCAGGACAAATCCGTGTTCCCGGCGATGACGGTCGAGGAAAACCTATGGATGGGCGGCTATTTGATGGATAAGCCCGCCGAGGCAAAAGAGGAAGCCGAAAAAATATTCGCCAAATATTCGCGCCTGGCCGAGCGCCGCACCCAGCGCGCCGGCATTCTGTCCGGTGGCGAGCGGCGCTTGCTGGAGATATCGCGCGCCCTGATCATGAAGCCCGATGTACTACTAGTAGACGAGCCTTCCATCGGTCTTGAGCCGCGCTTTATCGATATGGTGTTCGAAATTCTCGCAGATTTGCAGCACAGCGAAGGCAAAACCATCATCATGGTCGAACAAAACGCCAAAAAGGGGCTGGAGTTTGCCGATATTGGTTATGTGCTGGTATCGGGGGAAATCGCTATCGCCGGCACCGGCGACGAGCTTTTGGAAAACCCGGCAGTCGGGCGATTGTTCCTCGGCGGCTGATTGATTGCCATGGACCGCATCCGTATCAATTTCCTGTTTCTGAACGTGGGGCATTTTTTCGACCATTTTTTCGTTCTGATCTTTGCGACCATGGCGGCAACTGTGCTCACCGGCGATTGGGATTTGAGCTATGCACAGCTCATACCCTACGCCACGCCGGGATTCATCGCCTTTGGCCTTTGCGCAATCCCGGCCGGCTGGCTCGCCGACCGTTGGAGCCGGGAAAACATGATGACGGTGTTCTTTGTCGGCATCGGCGCCTCCTCGATGCTGGCATCTTTTGCCGATACCCCCCTGCAACTGTCGTTTGGCCTGCTGGCCATTGGCGCTTTCGCCAGCATCTATCATCCGGTTGCCCTTGCCATGGTTGTCCAAGGGCGAAGGCAGACCGGCATTCCCCTCGCCATCAACGGCGTCTTTGGAAACTTTGGTATCGCCAGCGCAGCCTTGATTACCGGGTTGATGATCGATCTGGTGGGCTGGCGCATGGCGTTCGTGGCGCCAGGCGCCCTTTCGGTGGCAACCGGAATTGCCTACGCCTTTTTCATTCGCTCCAAAGAAGGCCTCTATCCGGTGCCGGCAGAAAGCGAAGCCGCCCGCCCCGCTCCCGGCGGCGCCGAGGCAACCAGCCAGCGCAAACAGGTCATCCGAATTTTTTCAGTGATATTCGTCTCCACCGCAATCGGCGGGCTGATCTTTCAAAGCGCCAGCTTTTCGATGCCCAAGATCATTGATGAGCGCATGGGCGATTTCGCCACCAGCGCGTCGCTGATCGGCTGGTACGCCTTTATCGTCTTTTCGGTCGCCTCGGTCGGGCAATTAATTATCGGCTATCTGATCGACCGGCATTCGGTGCGCCATATTTTCATTTTGGTTGCCACCGGCCAGGTCGTTTTGTTTGCGGTTATGCGCGAGATCGACGGTGTCGCCGCGTTGCTGGTAGCGACCGGGTTTATGCTGATGATATTTGGGCAATTGCCGATCAACGACGTATTGGTCGGGCGCATATCCCGGCCCGAATGGCGCAGCCGCATATACGCAGCGCGCTACGTGGTGTCGTTCATGATCGCGGCGACCGCGATACCGTTCATTGCCTGGATGCACGCCAATTGGGGGTTTGGCAATCTGTTCATGCTGCTGTCTGGAGCGGCCGCCGTCATTCTCCTCTGCGTGCTCACCCTGCCGTCCACCGGCACCCTGATCCGCGGTGCACCGGCACCCCGGTAAATTCCATGTTATCGTCGATAAATTGAAAATTAGTCCAATTTGACCTATGCTCGTGGCATGATGAATAGTTTTGGAAAACTTGTACTGGGGTTCTTGGGATTGGCCCTGGCGGCGGCGTTTACTGTGGCCGCGCCAAGTGCCGCGCACGCGCAAAAGGTTTCCTGCGGCACCAAAAATGCCCGCCAATTAAACCTAACCACAAACCGGCAGGACTGCATGAAGAAGCAGGATGCAGCCAAAATGCAGGTGGAAATCTTAAGCGAAAAACAATTGGAGCGGCGCAAGGACCTGTTGCGCCGCCAAAGAGCCGCCGCAAAGCAGCTAAGATATCCACAAAGCCAGCTGCGCGGCCAGCAACAGAACCGGCTGCGCCGCCAGCGCCAGCAAGCCCAACAGCGCGTCCGCAACCTTCGCTAAACCCTGTATTCTCCCAATATTGGCAGTCCCAAAGGCTTGATCTCGGAAGCCAAGAATGATCCCATGCATTCTGCATAATGAACAAACAGGGAGAGAGAATTATGGGAATCAGGCGCGTTGTCACCGGACATGACGATAATGGCAAGGCCGTAGTTATTTTTGACGGCGATGCCCCGAACGTGAAAAATCCGACCAGCGGGATCGAAAGCACGCTGTTTTGGGTCAACAATGCGACGCCGGCAGATAATTCGGGCAGCGAAGACGCCGGTAATGCGGATGTACCTATTGCGCCCGGACCGGGCGGTGCCATTTTCCGGGTTGTTGAGTTTGGCCCCGAAGGCGATGGCGCGGAATCGGAAGATGAGTTGGATTACCTGTCAAAGGCCGGCGGCGCGGAACAGCCCGAAGGCGCCCGCCATCCCGGTATGCACAAAACCAACTCCATCGATTACGCGTTGATCATGGAGGGCGAGATCGACATGCTGATGGACGACACCGAAGTGCATCTACAGGCCGGCGACGTGGTTGTGCAACGGGGCACCGTGCACGCCTGGGCCAACCGGGGCTCAGCGCCCTGCAAAATCGCCTTCATCCTGATCGACGCGGTACCAGCTCCTTAAAGGCCACGCACCTCTTCAGGAAGACGGTATAAATGATCACCGCAGGTATCTTAGGTCTCGGCCGCTGGGGGCGGCTTTTGGTGGGCTCGGTGCAAGGCAAAAGCGATCATATCCGCTTCGCCGCCGGCGCCACCCGGACACCCAGAAAATCACGCACTTTTGCCAAGGAAAGTGGCCTCGAATTATGTGCCGACTATGCCGAATTGCTGGCCCGGCCCGATATCGACGTGGTTTTTATCGCCACGCCCCATAGCCAGCATTTCGGCCAAATCCTGGAAGCCGCCGAGGCCGGCAAGCATGTCTTTTGCGAAAAGCCGTTTACCCTCGATCCCGGTGATACCAAGGCGGCCCTTGAAGCTTTAGGCAAGGCCGGGCTCAAGGCGGGGGTCGGCTTCAACCGGCGCTTCGCCCCCAATACCATCGAGCTAAAACGCATGCTGGATGAAGGCGAATTGGGCAAGGTGGTCCATATCGAGGCCAATTTCTCCAACAACATGTCCCAATACACCAAAGCCTGGCGCAACAGCGCCGATGAAAGCCCGGCCGGCGGCATGACGTCTCTCGGTATGCACGCCGTCGACACTTTCATTCATTTGCTGGGCCCGATCAGCAATCTGACCGCTTCCAGCCGCAATATCGCCATGCCATTTGATGTGGACGATTCGACCACCATGTTGATGAATTTCGCTGCCGGACCGACCGGCTATCTCGGCACGTTTGCATCCAGCACGCTGATGTGGCGGGTGCGTCTGTTTGGCACCGAAGGCTGGGCAGAGTTGCGCGATCAGGATCGTATGGAGACTTTGCTGGCCGGCGGCAAATCGGACGCCCGCGTCTGGGACGGATACGCCTATCCGGCCCTGGCGACAGTGGCAGCCGGTATCGAAGAATTTGCCAAGGCGGTTGCCGATGACCGCGCGGCGCCGATCAGCCCGGATCATATCCAGCACGGCATCGACGTTCTGGGCGCGATCATCGCATCGTCGAGAACCAATGCCATGGTGAGCATCAAGCCGGCTTAACTCTCCGCCGCCTCAATCCGCTCGGCAATTCTTTTGCGGTTTGTCATCCGGCTGATCCAAATCCAGAACAGCAAACCAGCGATGGCGCTGCCGAGAAAGGTAGGCACGATCCCTAACCGGTCGGCCAGTTGCCCCGCCACGAACGCGCCAAACGCCGGGATGGCTCGCACGGTGAGCGAATAGATACTCATGATGCGGGCGCGCAGGTGATCGTCGACGGTGCTCTGGATCAAGGTCTGGTTGCTGATCAAAACCGACGACGAGCAAAATCCGTATGCGAACAAGAGCGCGACCCCGATGGCCAGGCCGCTTGAAAACAGAAACGCGATGAGCGCGATCACGGTCACCGCGAAGTTCCATAACATGATCCGGGTCAGCCCGCGAGTGGTGCCCCTCCATGCCAGCCAAAGGGACGCCAGAACGGCGCCGGCGCCGACGGATGCCAAAAGCCAGGCCAGCGCCGCCGCATCGCCTTCCAATACCTTGCCCACATAGGCGGGCATCAATTCGACAAGGGGCCGCAGAAAAATACCGAGAGCGACGGCAACAACCAGCAGCAATCTGATGGAAACGCTGGACCAAGCATATTGAAGCCCGGCAGCCATATCCAGGACAACTCCCCTGGAAGCCGGCGCATCACCGCGGCTTTCATCAACCCGGATGACCGCCAACGCCACAAGGAAGGCGATGAAGGTTACGGAATTGAACGCGAAGGCCATACCAGCACCGGCCCAGACAATAATAACACCGGCTATTGCCGGGCCCAGAAATCGGGCGGCTTGTGACGTTGAAGATTGAAATGCGATGGCGGCGCTCAAATTCTTACGCGGCACCAGCTTTGGCATAATCGCGAAATGGGCGGGAAAGGCTATTCCGTTGAGCGTGCCGAGAACGACCGAAATGACCAGCAGAATTTCGATATTGAGCCAATCGTTTAAGGTGACAATGGTCAAAAACACCATGACGACAGCGGAACTGAACTGAGCCCAAAAAAGCGCGCGCCGGGCGCTGGTTCGGTCGATGATAACCCCGGCAAATGGGCCGACGATGGCGTTGGGCAGGGTTTCCGCCAAGACAATACCGCCAACCCAGGCGGCCGAATGGGTCATTTCCCATGCAACCCAGCCCAAGGCGACGAAGAACACAAACGTGCCGGTCAGCGCCACACCCAAGCCGCTGCAATAGAGAACAAAGTTTCGGGAACTCAGCGCCCGGCTAATGCCACCGAATGCGCTGGACTTGGCGCCTACCACGGCAATTTTTGGCCGTCGAAATTCCAGTAGGTGCCGGTATCTGCAATAGTTAGTCTATCGAAAATGGCACGCATGCCGGCGACCGATTCTTCCACCGCCGTCGGCGCGCTGGGCCCGCCAAGCTCGGTCCGGGTCCAACCGGGTGCGATGGCGATGATGGTGATATCGCGCTTTTCTAACCATTCGCCTGCACTGCGGGTCAACATATTCAGCCCGGCCTTGCTGGTCCGGTAGGCGTAGCGGCCCGCCTGCCAGGTATTGGCGACGGAACCGAGCCCAGAGGTCATCATGGCAATAAGCTTTTTGTCGCTCGCCGCCACATTGTCGGCAAACGCACCGATGATACGCCCCGGCGCCACCACATTTGTATTGAGAATTTCGAGCCAGAATTCGTGGTCGTAATTTTTTAAGTCAGGATCGTCATTGCCCTCGGCAACGCCGGTGCCGTAGCTATCAACAATACCGGCATTGTTGATCAACAGATCGATGGGTGCGCCGTCCAGCGTCTTAGCGACTGCAGCGATTTCCTCGGCGTTATTGACGTCCATCTTAAAGACGCTGAGCCGGTCCCCGGCGCCGTCCGCCAAGGCGTTCAACGCATCGGCGCCACCCGGGCCCCGGCAACAGGCGACAGCGGTCCAGCCCAATTCCAGATATTGGCGCACCAATTCCAAACCCAAACCCCGATTGGCGCCAGTCACCAGCATTGTGGGCATGATCGCTCCCCTACTTAGTCTTAAAGCAACATCGAGCCGCCATCGACCTGGAGGACCACGCCGGTGGTGAAGGGATTGCCCATGAGCATCGAAATTGCCTGGCCTACATCTTCGGGCTGGCCCATACGCTTGGCCGGCAAGGTCGCTTCGATACGCTCGTAATGAGCTTTGCGGGCGTCCGAAGACAGCTGATCCCACAGCGGCGTATCGATGGCGCCCGGCGATACCGCATTAACGCGAGTTGGCGAAAAATCTATAGCCAGGCCCCGGGTCAGCCCTTCCACCGCCGCATTAACCGCCGAAAGGACACTGGCCGCCGGCGCTGGCCGCTGGCCGAGGCCGCCGGTCACAAACGTGAGCGAGCCACCGGTGACGATTTCCGCCGCCCGCGCAATGCGAAAATAGGGCCAGAACTTGGCGTCCATGGCGGCGTAGGCGGTTGCCATATCCAGATCTTGGATCAGCCCGCGCCCACCCTTGCCAATGGTCACCGCCACATGGTTCCAGGCGCCGCTGCCAGCGAAGTAATCGGTGACCGCCGCATCGTCGGTGGCGTCCAGAACCGCTGTCGTCACGTTGCCGCCGATAGCTTTGGCGGCCCCGGCCAGCCTTTCTTCGGAACGCCCGGCAATTGTGACATCGGCGCCGGCTTCGAAGGCAACCTTGGCAGTTCCAAGGCCAATGCCGGAGGAGCCGCCGACTACTAGAACCCGCATCCCATCGAAACTATACATAGGCTATGCCTACCCGATCAGGGCGCGCATGGCCTTGTTGACGTCGGCAGCCTTGTGGCGCTGGGTCTTGCCGCTGGGCTCCAAAGGCTCATCGAAGAAGAACGACGGCAATTCATCATCTTCCTCGGTAAAGCCGGCCTGTTTGTTGAAATCCCATTCCAACTTAAGGGTCTCGGCGCCCAGGCTTTGAAAGAAATTTTCATCATAGCCGGTGCCTTGCGCCTGGTTGAGCGCCTCAACCACGAAGTCCATGCTCTCGTTGGTAACCGAGCGGCCAAACAGGCAAAGCCCAAGAGAATCGGCAGCCGCGCAGATCCATTGGATTTCATAGCTGGCGGCGACGATCTCTTCAGTGCTTTTGTCGGCACAGACGAAACCCGGAACATTGCCCGCGGTGTGATCCGCGCCCTGGGCGGTGATCATCATGGAGATGCCCGTAACTTCGATCTCGCGGGGATCATAGGCGCTGATGCCTTGTTTCTTGACCACCGGCACGCGGGTGACGCCATAATGTTCGCCGACACGCGCCGTGCCTTGCGCCAGCAATTTGCCGCGCTCATTGCCGGTGCGAATGTCCTCCAGCGCATCAGCCATAAACTCGTGATCGCCAAATTCGCCCTCGCCGGCCTCCATCAGAACGCCAAGGGTGGCGCCGACTTCGATGGTATCGATACCCAGATCATTGGCCACATGGTTAAGACGCGCCACGTCATCTGGATCGTCGAGGCCGCAATTCGAGCCCAACAGGCCAAGGGTCTCATATTCAAGGGGCGAGCATAATTCCTCGCCCTTGGCATCCACATAAACGTTGGAGCATTGGATCTGGCAGCCGGGCATACAGGCGTGCGTGGTTTCGCCGCCGCGCTCCAGGGTAAGCTCCCGGATATAGGTGCCGCCAATTTTAAGCGGGCCCTCATCCTTGCCGACGAAGGTACCGGCGGAGAAGTTGCGCGTCGGCAGGCCGCCCACTTTGTTGGTAAAATCGCCGACCATGGCGGTACCGAATTTCCGGAACGCATCAATCGCCTTGTCTTCGTCGAGCATTTTGCCGTACTGGCGAACCGATCCCATGAGCTTCTTGCGGTCATGGAAGCCCGGCATCTTGTTCAGATCAACGACGATGGCTTTGACCTTTTTCGAGCCCATCACCGCGCCCACGCCGCCTCTGGCGGCCAAACGGGTCGGTCGCTGTTCGGGATCGGTGAAGGAAATGCCGGACATCAATCCTTGATATTCGCCGACCGGCCCACAAAGGCCGAGGCTGACCTTGTCGCCATATTTTTCGAACAATAAGGCAGCAGATTCCATATTTCCTTTGCCCAGATACGGGCTGGCATCTTCGAAGGTAATGTTGCCATCTTTGGTGATGCGGATAACCACCCATTCGTCGGAGGCGCCGTTGAGGGTCAGCCCCGATAGCTCCAACTGGCCGAGGGCGAAGGCGAAGGTGCCGCCCGAATTGGCTTCCTTGATACCGCCTGTGAGCGGGCTTTTGCAGCCAACGCTCAAACGGTTGGCGTTGGAGAAATTGCTACCCGCGAAGGGGCCGGCCGAAAAGATCAGTGGATTTTCCGGCGACAACGGATCAACCTCAGCAAGGCCCCGGTCCAACAGGGTTTTGGCGATCAGATAGCGCCCGGCACGGACGACGTCTTCGCCGTCTTTTTCGTGGCGTTCGATGGATTGGCTGTTGAGATCAATTTCAAGATGCGTGCGCATGGTTTGCGATCCTTTCCGGTAATTCGTAATCGTACCGATCTTTTCCAGATCGGCCGGTGATGACATGGATATTACTCATTTGCCCAGCTCTTTCCACGCAAATATCCCAATACCCCTAGCTATTTTATAATTTGTTGGAGTTCGGAAATTTGATATTCCCAGCCAGCCACGCTAGGCTTATTTCATTGATGGCAGTAATATCGCTATTAAAACTTACGGCAGCGTGACGACAACACCAACGAATTAGGGAGACACCAATGCTAAAACAAAAATTTGCTTTTATGACCGCAACGGCGCTTGCAGCGCTGCTCGCGGCTGGCCCGGCCTTGGCACAAAAATCCAAAGATGAAGTCCGGCTCGCTATCATCGACATGTTCCCGACGATCGACGCCTATCATTCACCGTCGAACGAAACGGGGCAGTGGGCACGCGCCTATTACAGCCGCATTATCAGCTTTGACGAGCACAACAAAAAATTGGTCCCGGAGCTTGCTAAATCGTGGAAGCGAATCGATGAGAAAACCATCGAATTCGAATTGCGCGATGATTTGAAGTTTTCTAGCGGCAACAAATTCACGGCGGAAGATATCGCCTATACGATCCGCTACCTCGCCGATCCAAAGCTAAGAATTCGCTTCAAGAGCCGTTACAACTGGCACAGCAATATCGAGATTCTGAGCCCGACCAAAATTCGTCTGACGGGCAAAAAACGGAAGCATGACGATCTCTTTATCTATGCCTACCGTTTTCAAATATTCGACAAAGGCGTCCATTCGAAGATGGAAGACAAGGCGACCTATGGCGCCAAATCAGCCTCGACCACGGGCCCCTATAAATTGATCAAGCTGGACCGGAAGTCAGGTGCCCATATTCAGAGGAACGAAGATACTGCCGGTTATTTCCCCCACCGCCGGGCACCGATCAAGAATGTGAAAGGCATCTCGATGCCGGACCGGCAAACGCAAGTTGCCGCGTTGTTAACCGGACAGATTGACGTGCTGCGTAACCCCACGCCAGACATGATCAAAGAGTTCCGAAAAAATCCTGACCTCAGGATCACGTCTTTCCCGACCCGCTTTATTAATTACATCACACTCGATGCAGCGGGGCGCTCCAAGAACAAGAAATTCATGGACATCCGAGTGCGCCAAGCCTTCATCAAGGCCATTGATCGGGAAAAGATCATCAAGAACTTTGTCGCAGGCGAAGAAGTGGCTTTAAGGCCGACGGCGGTATGCTACCCCGATAATATCGCGTGCTCCCATACCATCAATCCGCTCGGATATGATCCCGCCGGCTCCAAGCGCCTCTTGGCTGAAGCCGGTTTTCCAAATGGTTTCGACATGGAACTGAGCGCCTTTGCGCCCTACAAGGAAATTGCCGAAGCCATCGCCGGTGAACTTCGCAAAGTTGGCATTCGCGCCACCGTTCGGGCGATGCCGTTGCCGGTCTATACCAAGCGGCGCGGACGCGGCGAATTGACGGCGCTTTATGCCGGCTATCCCACCTTCGCCCAACCCAACACGTCCAACCTGATGAACTTCTTTTTCGGCGCCAATCGGGATTATTCCAAGGACCCGATCATCCAAAATGCGCGCAAAACGGGGAATGGCGTGATGGACCTGAAAAAACGGACGGCGATCTATCAGAAGGCGATGGATCAGGTGAACAAGCAATCCTATATTCTGCCTTTCGTCGAGCAGCCGAACGTCTATGCCCATCATAAGAGCGTAGAAGTCAAAACCGGCATGACATCGAAAACCGAAACCCGGCCGCCGGATTATTTCTGGAAATAAGCTTAAGGGGGGCGGGTTTGAAACCCGCCCCTACTCCAGCGGTTGTCGTACCCTCGGTTAATTTAGGTCCTCCCTCGCGGCATACCACCCCTGGTATGCCGTACCCGGTCGCAACACATGGCTGCGACATATTTCGCCAAACACCCCCCTTACGGTTATGACGGTTTCTCACGGTTTGTTACGGTTTTCATCTTGCGCAGCCCGCGTGGGGATGGTTGGCCGGCCACGCGAGCGTCATTCTTGGCGCCTGGATTGTTACTCGCACAAGTCGGGTTCACGAACTCGGGCACGGCCCAGCGTGGACTCAATTCGACATATTCACAATGTCCAAGAGCACGAGCGCTCAAAGCCGCTGTATGGTATATAGTCTGCCTGAAATCCAGCGCAAGTGGCCCTATATCCCGCCGGAGATGCTGACCACGGTTCCTGATGTATAGGATGCCCGCTCGGACGCATAGAAGGCCACCATATAGGCAACCTCTTCGGGCTCCGCAGGGCGGGCGAATGGTGATTTGGGCAAGGTTTCTTCCCAGCGGCCGGCATCACCGAATTTGTGCTCGGCCACATATTCGTGCTGGCTGATCATGCGTTCGGTCTTGGTCAGCCCCGGATGAATGCCGACGACGCGCACGCCGTGGTTTTGGCTTTCCTTACCCAGCGCCTTGCACAAATTGGACAACGCAACATTGGCCATGGTACCGGCGATATAATCGTGCCTTGGGTTCTCGGCGGCGCCGCCGATCACATTGATGATGACGCCCTTGCCGCGTTCCTTCATGGCGGCGTAGACAATGCGGGTCAGGTTAATATAGCCAAACAACTTCAGCTCCCACGATTGGCGAAGCGTCTCATCATCCATTTCATCCAGTGTGCCTCTGGGGATCGCACCGGCGTTATTGATCAGGATATCAATATCCGGGCAGGCGGCGGCCAAGGCTTTCAAATTACCGGAATTGCTCAAATCGGAAACATGGGTTTCAACGCGAACATTGTGAGCGCCGCGAATTTTGTCCGCCGCCGCCATCAATTCCGCCTCCGTGCGCGCCGCTAGATGTACGTGACATCCTTCTTGCGCAAATACTTCGGCAACCGCAAGGCCAATACCCTTGGAGCCGCCCGTTATCAGCGCCGTCTTGCCGTCTATTCCCAGATCCATAATATCCTCCCAGAGTTATTCGAAATAAGGGCTGGTCCATTCCAGCTCTTTTGGCGATATCCCCTTCTCGGCGCATAAGGCGGCGGCGTGGCCGGCAATCTCGCCGGTCTGCGTGCACCAGGGGAAGTTGCGCATGACCATGAAAATGGTCTCGTAAGTAAACGACAACGAGGCGCCGGTCAGCAGCATATTGTTGATTTTCTTCGGCAGGAAACAGCGAAACGGCACCTCGAAACTGTGTTTGCGATAGGCGTCCCAGAAAAAGCTCTTGGTCATGGGCGCCGTCACCGCATCGGCAAAGCGCCGTCCGGCCAGCACGTCTTCGATGGAAAATACATATTCGCCGATGGGATGGCGGCCATCGCGAATGCCGACGAAACGGCCAACGTTGGACAGCGACGCATTTTCAAAGCCGGGCACATATTTCTTCAAAAACTGCGCCTCGGCCTCGATATAGCCGCGCAATTCCCGGCGCGCCCTTGCCGCATCGACGGCAATTTCGTCCATATGCAGTGCCCATTCGTAAGGCACGTTCTGCCACAGAATAAAACCGCCATCGCCGTCGATGGGGCTCATATCAAGCGTCGGATGCCCAATATAGCTTTCGCCGTAAACATTGGCGCCGCCCATGCGCGGTCGGTACAGCATGGACGGAACGTCGCCCGCTGCGCTGGCCTCGGCAATCAGGTTGGTAAGCAGCGAATCGTTGGAGGTTTGCTGGTAATTATACAGCCGGGGATATTCGATGCCGCGCATGATCCAAAGCAGCCCGCCCGGCACGGGCCGCTTTACCCGATCCCAATCGGCGCCGCCCGGCTGGCCACCGCCGCCCGGCACGAACGGCGCACCGGCGCGGGCCACCAGTTCGGCGGTGCCGGTGCCCTCGATGAATATTTTGCCGCGAATAGCCTGGCGCCCGGATGCGTTCTCGACAATGACCGAGGTGATGACGTCGTTGCCGGTGCCGTCCTTTACCTCCGCATCGACGAACCCGGTGTCATAAAAGGTTTCGACGCCGGCCTCTTCCAGCATTGCGGCCATGACATTGCCAGCGCCTTCCGGATTAAAACTGGCGCGGGCGAATTCGGCGCCCGGCTTCATGTAGCGTTCGTAGTGGGATAATGGGTTGCCGGCCCAACCGGGATGGCTCGCCTCGGAGGCGGTATAGATGTATCCGGCCGCATCGAAGCGTTCCATCAATTCGGTGTGGATGCCGCCGGCGCCGGGACCAGCGGCGCCCTGCAGGCCCGCCGTATGTACGCCGCCCGGCATATCGAATTTTTCGATCAATACCACGGAAGCACCCATGCGGGCGGCTTTGAGCGCGGCGGCAAAACCGCCGGGACCGCCGCCGACCACGACCACATCGGCTTCGGCGCCTAGTGAAACCTTAGGCGCGGTGCTCAAACCTGTATATCCATCCAGACACCGCCGGCATCGGATGATTTCACGATGGTCTCCATGATCGCCACATTGCGGAGCGCCTCGGCTGGGCGGACCGGATGATCATCGCCGCCAGCGCAAGCGGCGGCAAAGGCGGTCAATTCCCGCTGCAAGGTCAGATCGTTCCTAAAGCTTTTGTGGGTTGCCGGCACATCAGCGGCCGACGGTTTCAACGACAGCTCGGTAAAATTATCGGTGGCTTCGAGAATAGCCTCGGTCCCGTAGAAACGCAGATGGGAGCTGCCGGGCGCCGCGAATAGGCTGCACAGAGTACCGGTTATGCCGCTTTCCAATTCGAACATGACAGAAGCGGTATCGTCCAGATCCAAGGTCGAAACCTGGCGCTTGCAGATCGCCGCCAGCCGTTGGATCGGCCCCAATATCCAGGTCAGAGTATCGATCATGTGCAACCCCATGGGGCCGACCGCACCGCCAGGGTTTTCAACCCGGTTGGCACGCCAGTAATCCGGCGGATAATGAAGCGCGGCGTTGCCCGAATAATTGGCCTCGATATGGATGATGCGCCCGCAAGCACCCGCATCGACCATCGATTTCATCTCCCGCGCCCCATCTGAAAAGCGCCGGTTGTGGCCAACCGCCAGAACAACGGAGTTATCGGCGCAGGCTTGAATGGCCTCAGCCCCAGTGGCCGCGTTCAAGGCCAATGGCTTTTCACAGAACACATGCTTGCCGGCATTGGCGGCAGCAATCACCTGATCCCGGTGCAGGGAATGCGGGGTCGCCAGCAGGACCGCGTCAACGTCTGCCAACGCCAAAACGTCCTCAAAATTTTTATATACTTCGCCGCCAAACTGGCTCTGAAACTTTGCGCGCTCCGGTTCCGACAGTGAACAACAGCCGAGGATTTCAATGGCCTCCGGAATATCGGTGCTCGCCTTGCCAAGCTCCATGCCCCACCAACCGGTACCGACGATAACGATCTTCAACATTTTTCATCCCCCATTGAGAATTTTACTTCCAGTTCCATTGATATTCGCGCGCCCGTGGCTTTTTGTCACGGCCAACGATACTGCGCACCGATAAATATGCTCGCCACTTCCGCTGAAATATCCGAGGATTGACGCTGGAAATCAGGAGGCGGATATTGATGACGGCGGGTTACAATAGCGATGGCCGGTTTGCGGGCGGATTGCGCTCGGGCCAGCAATATATGGACGCCCTCAAAAATGATGGCCGCCGGGTGTTTCTGGACGGCGAGGAAGTCTCGGACGTCACCAGCCACCCGGCCTTTTGCGAAGCCGTCCGCTCGGTCGCAGATCTGTTTGATATTGCCCACGATGCGGCCAACCGGGATGTCATGACCTACACCTCGCCAGCCACCGGCGAGCCGGTCAACGTCATATGGCGGATGCCGAAAACCACTGAGGAGTTATCCATCTGGCGGGGCGCCGTGGAAAAATGGTCGGAAAGCAATTTCGGTCTCATCGGGCGCGGCCCCGATCACGTCGCCGGGTTCTTCTCCGGCTGGGCGTCGGCACCGGAAATATTCGACGATCGCTCCGGGCGGGATTTCGCCGGAAACATCGTCCGGTTTTACGAGTTCCTCCGCGATAACGACGTCTATATCACCTACACGATTGTTCCGCCGCAGATCGACCGCTCGAAACCGGCCCATGGGCAATCGCCGCCCGATCTCTATGCCGGCGTCACCGAAGAGCGGGACGACGGCATCATCATCCAAGGCGCCCAGATGCTGGGCACCGGCGCCGCCCTTTCCGATTATGTGAACCTCAGCACCATCTCGCCGATGCAGAAAGGCGACGACAATTACGCCATCAATCTGGCGGTGGCCTGCAACGCGCCCGGCGTTCGCATCCATTCCCGGCGCTCCTATGCGGCGGCAGCATCCAGCGTTTATGACTACCCCCTGGCGTCGCGCTATGACGAGACAGATGCCCTGGTGGTCTTCGACAATGTGTTCGTGCCTTGGGAACAGGTGTTCGTCTACAAAAACATGGAGATTTGCCGCCGCCAATGGTGGGAGACGCCAGCCCATATCATGGGCAACAATCAGGCCCATATCCGCTTTACCACCAAGCTCCGCTTTATGATGGGCGTTGCGCATCGGATCGCCGAAATGAACGGCGTTCTGGCCAACCCGGCGGTGCAGGCGCATATCGCCGAGATTGCCGCCATGGCCAGCCTATATGAAGGCTTGCTGGAAGCACAGTTCGCAACGGCTACCACCAACTCGGGCGGCTATATGGAGCCCGGCTATCAGGCCCATTACGCGGCCGAGGCGTTGCAGTCCGAGATTTACCCCAAGATGCTCAACCTGATGCGCGAATTGTGCGGTGGCGGCGTCATCCAGCTTCCCTCCAGCGCCGCCGATTTCGCCAACCCTGAAATTCGCAAAGACCTGGAACGCTATGTCCAATCGCCAGGTTATCCGGCCGAGGAACGGGTCAAGCTGATGAAGCTCGCCTGGGACTTGATCGGCTCCGAGTTCGCCGGCCGCCACGACCAATATGAAAAGTTTTACGCCGGCCCGCCATTCATCACCCGGCGCCGGCTGTTCCAGCATTACAATTTTGAAAAAAGCGGTGCCCTCGTTGATGCGGCACTGGCCGGATATGATCTGGCCGGACGCTTGCCCCGGACCCGTTAAGGCAAAGGACTTACCATGGACCATCCCGATTTCAGTTTTCGCCAGGCATTGCAGCGGCTCGACTCGGCGGGGCTATTGTTAAAGGTCGAGGACGAGGTTGATACTGATCTGGAACTGACCAGCGTTCTCTTTAAGCAGCCCGAGCGGGCCATGCTGTTCAACAACGTCAAGGGCCACGATACCCGCGTGGTTGGCAATTTCCTCGGAGCTGAGGAAAATGTGCTCGCCATCTACCAGATGGACGTGGCGACGATCCGCAATTTCATCACCGAGGGCCTGACCAACCCGATCGCGCCCAAGCATGTGGAGTCCGGGCCGGTCCAGGCGGTGCAACGCAACAATCCCGATCTTCTAGAATATCTGCCCCTGCCCAGATACGCGCCCAATGATGGCGGGCGCTATATTTCCGGCGGCGTGGTTATCGCCAAGGACCCTGATAGCGGCGTCTTCAACGCATCGTACCACCGCTTCATGCATGTGGACGGCAACAAGCTGGCGATCCAACTGGACCTCGGCCGCGATCTTCGCCATTTGTGGGAACAGGCCAAAGCCAAGGGCGAGCGGCTGCCCATCGCCATCGTGCTCGGCGCCGACATCGGCATCCAGTATGCCGCCGGCATCATGGGCGCCCAGTTGCCCCGGGACATGGACGAATTTCATGTGGCATCGGGCATCTGCCGGGCGCCGGTGGAGCTGATCGATTGCAAGACTGTGCCCCTTAAAGTACCGGCCAACGCCGAAATAGTGATGGAAGGCTATATCTCGCCGGACGAGGAAGTCGAAGAAGGTCCGTTCATGGAATTCATCGGCCTATATTCCGACGTCAGCCCGTCGCCGATCACCACCGTCGAATGCCTCTATCACCGCGAAGATCCCATCTGGCACGTAATCATGACCAAGGAATCGCCGATCCTGCGCAAACATATTCTGGAAGGCGCGATCCTGAAGGCGGTGCAGGCTTCGGCGCCATGCGTCACCGACGTGGCGCTGACCGAGGGCGGGCTTTACCGGTTTCATTTGCATATCGCGGTGAAGAAAGAAAAAGCCGCCGACGAAGGCTATCAGCGCAACGCCATCTTCGCCGCCATCGCGGCCTTGAAGGATCTGGACCTGATCATTGTTGTCGATGACGATATCGACATTCGCAATTGGACCGACGTAGAATGGGCCTTGGCCACGCGCTTTGATGCCTCCAAGGGCCTCATCCTGATGCCGGGATCGCGCGGCCACGAATATGTGCCCATATCCGAAGACGGCGTGCGCACCAAGTTGGGCATCGACGCCACTCTGCCCTTCGGCTTCGAAAAACGCCATTTCCGAGTGCCTATTCCACCGGCGGATTTGAGCAAATACACCACCAGCCTAGATCCAAGCGGCATCTAGGCGCTATCCATAGCCGTCATCCAAACAGAAGGCGTCCAGGACGCCAATTACGACAACCGCACCGCATCTGAAAAGTTGGGTCTATCTGTCTGATCCGAGCACTGATTTTTCGTCCTCGATAAACCAGGACGGCGTCCGGTAGCCCGCCAGTTTGCGTTTCTTCATAAACGATTTGTAGATTTTGGCCCGCTCCGGATCATCGCTCCGCTTGTGCTGATAGGGGCAGACATCGACGCAGATATGGCAATATTCCTCGCGAAATCGCGACGCTTCGAAACAAGTTGGAATATGCACTGGCCAGCGCTTGACGCCATCGGTGACGACGAAATCCTGGCTGGAGCGGATGGCGCCGGGGGGGCAATTCTGTTCGCACAGGCGGCAGTTTTCGCAAGTTTTCTGAACGCCGAATATGTTGGCGGAGCCTATTTCAAGGGGCGCGTCGGTGGTCACGAAACCGGGCCGGAACCCGGCGCCGAAGGTGGGGTGAACCAGACTGCCATGCTTGCCCAACTCGCCCATACCGGATGCATATAATGCAGGGATCGCCTGGATATCGCCGGTGCCGTTGTGATCGGCGATGGCCTGAAATCCGAGCCCGCGAATATGGGCGGCCAGCAGGGTGGAAACACGGGCGCACTCCACATAGGTCTCGAACGCTTCGCGCTCTACCGCCAGGGCGCCATCCAGCACCTTGGCATAATCTTCGGGCACAATGACCGAAATGATCGTCGGCAGATCGAACGCCGAGCCCAGATTGATCATCGAAGGTGTCAGCGCCGCAAATCCTATATCGCCGGCGCCGAGCTCCAACCCTTTGGCCTTGATCAGGGGGCTGATGCGCTCCGCATCCTGGCCTTCGGGCCGCTTAGGGTTTACCGGACCATCGCGATCCGCCACATAGGCCATCCAGCGCTGCATACAGGCGTGCAGATCGAAGCCTTGCGCATTGGGACGGTCTTTGCGGTAAAAGGGAACTTCCTTAAGGCCCTTTTCCTCCATGATCTCCCGGACCAGCGGATCGTCAGGTCCACCGCGCCGAAACTCCACGATGCCTTTCATGGGCGACCCATTTCTGTTTTCCAATCACGCATAAATTAACAGCCCTATGGATTTCGGCAATTGCAATTCGGCGGCGCGCCACCTTATTCAATGTCCGGATGCAAAAGTCTAAACGATACTTGGTATCAAATTATTCCTTTGGACGCTCTGTATTCCGACTTACCGCCCTTTTTCAGCCAAGGGCTTTAGTAACTATAGTGGCCTGACTGTATCACCATTCCGAATCGTGCCGCCGGTGACAATACGGCAATTGAGACCGCTGCGGTTGATGAGAGACTTGAACAGACTTTTTATGCCAAGAAGATCTTCCAAATACTGGCAAGGAATATTTAGGCGCATGCCTTCGAGGACCACGTCATCACCGATCTGAAAATGCCGCCCGACCAGATGGTTGAGCGGCGCGCCTTCGGTGACCACGTTGCGCCGGGTTTCTTCCGGCTTCAATGTGATATCCCAATCCCTGGCCAAAGCCTCCAAAGTCTCGGTCTCAATTAAAGTGATTTGCCGGCCGATCTCCGGCTTGTCGGAATAACTTCCAGTGCCGAGTGTATAGCGGTCGCCCTCGATACCGACGCCGGTGATGCAGACCAGTTGGTCTTTAAAGCCCAGCGGCTCGGATTTCGCGGCGCAACTGTGCAGCGACAGCACTCGCCCTTCCCACATATCCATTTACTCCTAGACCCCGGTCAGGCGCAGCGGCAGGCTGTCCAAAACCCGGAGGGTGTTGTTGAGACGAATTTTAGCCGGACCGGTTGGCTCGATCAATTCGATACGCGCCAGCATAGCCTTCAAGATGGCCTCGGCCTCCATCTGGGTGATGCGCATACCGACGCAGCGGTGAACGCCGTTGCCCCAGGCCAGATGACCGGACGGTTTGCGCGCGATATCGAACCGGTCGGGATCATCCCAGCGCCTTGGGTCCCGATTGGCGCCGCCCAGGAACAGCACCAATTTTTCGTTATCGCCAACCGGAACCCCGGAAAGCTCGGTGGCCATGGCCGAGGTGCGGAAAAATGTCTGTACCGGGCCTTCCACGCGGATCGCCTCTTCGAAGGCAAAATTGATCAGCGATGGATCGGAGCGAAGCAGCGCCCACTGATCCGGGTTTTGCGCAAACAGGTTCAGCATATTGCCGATGCCGGAAACGGTGGTATCAACACCCGCTGACAAGAGCGAGCGCACCAGAAGACCAGCTTCGTCCGGGCTCACATCGCCGGCTTCCGCGCCCTCATAAATTATTTGCCCAATGCTGCCCTGCGCCAGCACATCGCGCTTGCAATGCTCCGTAACCCAGGCGCTGGCGTTGGGTATCTTTTCCAAAGCCCCTTTGAACAACCGGTTCGGCGGCCCGAATATATTGAAAATTTGGTTGCCATAAATCAGCAGGTTCTCGCGACCCTCGCTGCCAAGCCCAACCACGTCCGGGAACACCTTAATCGGATAGGCAATGGCGATATCGTCCATACCGTCGATGTCACCCTTTTCCAGCGCCGCATCGATGATGGCCACGGCATCGGCCTCAAACTTCTCTTGCAGCGCAGAAATATTCTTCTGGCTGAGGGCGTGGCCCATGACGTTGCGCGCTCTGGTGTGTTCGGGCGGGTCGGCTTCGATCAGGAGGCTCGGCGGGCAGAACGGTTTCTCCGTTTTGAAATTGGCGATGCCGACGCCGGCGGACGAGCAAAAGCGTTTGTAATCTTTTAGTACCTCGGACGCCTCGTCGTGCCGCGCCGTCGCCCAGATGCCGTAGCGGGACAACCAGACCAGCGGTCCGGCCTCGCGAATCTGGTCATGATAGGGATAGGGGTTTTCCAGAAATTTATCGCTGAACGGATCGCAATCCAGATTGGGAACGCCCGCCCGTTCAATCACTGCCGCTGGTGCTGAATTCATGATTTCCTCCCTCCCCAAATTGCTTCAAAAATACCTCCGCCGTCAATGCGTGGCCTTTCTCATTCCAATGGAAATCACCTGGGATGAAATAGCGCATCAACGTATCCACCGAAGCGCCGTCCGTATAGGCGGCGAACAAATCGATAAATTGGACGCCCCGCACCGCCGCCCATTGCCGCCAGAACCCTAGATGGCGGGGCGCTTCGGGGTCGAACAGAATCTGATCGGGCCAGGGATAAACTGCCAGTGTCATTGGAACGTCCATGCGTTGGAGATAGCGCAACAGCCGATCCAGGCGGTCGGCGGCTTTCTGCCTTCCCTCGATACCATATTCGCGCCAAGCCACATCATCGTAGGTCCATTTACTGGCCGATTTTTCGGTCGTCGCATAAATCTGCAGTTCGGCGTCGCTAATCTTGAAGATACTACCGCCGCTTTCCTTTGCCACTCTCAAGCGCAACTTGATCGCCTTGCGTCCAGCGCCGATCTGATCGCGGATTAAGGTAATCATGCGCCCGAGTAGCGAATTATCGCGCAAAAAATGACCGATCACGTGGGAGGTTTTTTCCGGCATCTTCGGCGGCACGATCAGATTTCCACCGGGATCCACCCGGTAGTTGCGGGCCTCGTCGAAAATGTCGGAAACATCCAGGAATACAACCACGTGATCAAATTTTAGGCCGGCCTTCTCTACCAGATAGCGGGTCTTCAAGTCATAGATGATAGGTGCGTAGGAGCCGACGCCAGCGTTCAGCACTTCAATATTTTTGGGCGCCAACGAGCGCTGGATGTGTCCGGCAAAGGTCTTGGCAAAGCTATAGCCGGCGCCTTCGGTGAACGAATCGCCGAGCAGCAACAGGCGCTTACCCGTGGCCCTAGCCATGACCGCGCGCGGGCTCCGATCCTTGAAGCCGAGGGAATTGGTGGCAAAGCTGTACACCAACCGGCCCCAGCGTTCCCTCACCTGACGCCCGGGTGCAAAGCCATGATGGAAGTCCTGGGAGCGGATGCGATGATCCATGTTAGGAAAGCTGGCGCCCCAAATATCAGTAGTACGTCTCAAGATTTGCGCCAAGGCAACGTCCATCACCAGGATAATCAAGACTATGATCAACACCGGTTTCAGGCGAAATTTCAATTTTACAAACAAACCCATGGAATAATTTAGCACGCCCGGTGCGCACCCGGAAACCATGGCGCTGGCATTACAGATCTAATCCTGGTTAGTAGCCACATGGCAACGGAACTCCTTTCGCTATGAGCAGCACGGTCAGCCGGCTCCTGATCACTGGCGCCCGTGCTTTGACATGGCCGATGAAGTCCTACCGGCGCGCCAATACCCTCGCCCAGGTTTCCGAGGGGCTAGTACAGCACCTTTCGATGCCAGTGCCCGGGGGCAATATAAAGTTTGAATCCCGAACCGCCCGGTCTTTGCACGACGCCAATTCGATCACCCATGGCGAGCCCGAAACCGTCGCCTGGATCAATGACCTGCCGGAAGCATCAATGCTTTGGGACATTGGCGCCAATATCGGCGTCTATTCGCTTTACGCAGCCTTCGTACGAAACATCCGCGTCGCCGCGTTCGAGCCCAGCGCCGCCAGCCACGCCGCCTTGTGTCGCAATATTGAAATCAACTCACTCGGCGAAATGATCCAGCCATTCTGCCTGGCCTTGAGCGATGTCAGCGGCGTCGATTACCTTTACATGGCGAACACCGACGCCGGCCATTCCATGCATGCCTTTGCCCAAAACACTTCCACCGAGGGCACCATCGAGACACAATTCAAACAATCGGTTATCGGCTATTCCATTGATGATTTCCTGGCCGCCTTTGATGTGCCGGCCCCCGATTACGTCAAGCTGGATGTGGACAGCATCGAGACCAAAATTATTGCCGGCGCCAGAAACACACTCACCGGCCACGTCAAATCAATCCTGGTCGAAGCCGATCAGCCGGCGGAGCGGAGCGGAGACAGCGAGATTATAAAGCTGTTGGACGGCATGGGCTTCCAGATGCGCCCCGGCGCTGGCGATGCCCGAAATTACATCTTCGATAAAATGCCCTGATTAGCGGACTACTCTTTCACCTTGTAAGAATTGAAGCTTTCCGGCTGATGGAACACAACATCCGGCTCGATCGTTTTCGCGTTGGATGCATCCAGTTGCTCCATCAAGGACCGGATATGCCGGATCAGGTTGGCAACCAAAGATTTCAACAGCGCGCTCGATCCATTGAGTTCGCTTTCAAACGCTTCTTGCGGCACCAGAAAACAAATGCTGTCCTGTTTCGCCCGCGCCGTCGCGGTGCGCGGCTTGTCGCTGATCAGCGCCATTTCGCCGAATATCTGCCCAGCCTCAATCTCGCCGAGCACCGTATCCTCGCCATCGATGTCCCGGGATATTTCGACAACGCCTGACGCTAACAGGAACGCCGTATCGCCAGCTGCATTCTCCTCGAAGATACACTCCCCGGCGGTAAATTGTTTTTGGTCCATATCCGATTCCCCTTTTCCTTGACGCGGCCAGACTATCATTGTTTGAGCCATGGCTCCGAACAATTTATATGGTATTTCGCGCCGGCACTTGAAGTCTTTTATCGTTTTGGCATTATCCTTGACGTATAACGGGCAGCCGAAACCCCGGCATTGGAAACAGCGGAACCTAAATGGCTAAGAAACCCGGCTTTCACGAGAACCTGGGGCGCGAGCACACCGTTAAAACCTCTTCGAACCGTTCCTTCGGATTGGTGTTTGCGGTTGTTTTCGCAGCTCTTGCGCTGCTGCCGCTGATCAGCGGCAATCCGCCCAACTGGTGGCTGGCGGCAATCGCGGCGGCGTTCCTTCTCGCGGCATTGCTTGTCCCGGCCATCCTCCGCCCGCTCAACATCGTCTGGCAAAAATTCGGCGAGATTTTGCACGCCATCGTTAACCCGCTGACCATGGGCATCTTGTTTTTTCTGACGGTGACGCCGACGGCGCTTATCATGCGCGTCTTTGGCAAGGTTCCGCTGCACCTGAAATTCGATTCGGATGCCGACACATATTGGATCGAAAGAGACCCGCCGGGGCCGGAACCCGATTCCATGAACCGACAGTTTTAGGCCAGGAAATAATAGGAATATCATGTCATTCATCGCCGAGCTTTGGTCCTTTCTACGCATGCGAAAAAAATATTGGCTATTGCCGATCATGGTCATGTTCGTTTTGTTCGGCGGGCTGTTGGTGTTGAGCCAAGGCTCCGCCGTCGCGCCTTTCATCTACACATTGTTCTAGGCCGCCACCGTAATGCGTGTTCTCGGCATATCCGCTTTTTACCACGACAGCGCCGCTGCTCTGATCGAGGACGGGCGCATTGTCGCCGCCGCCCAGGAAGAACGCTTCAGCCGCAAAAAGCAGGATGCGGATTTTCCCGATCTCGCCATTAAATATTGCCTGGAAGAAGCCGGCTGCTCCCTGGACCAAGTGGATTTCGTCGCCTTCTACGACAAACCGTTCTTGAAGTTTGAACGGCTCTTGGAGACCTACCTCACATTCGCGCCCAGGGGTTTTTCGTCTTTCCGCATGGCCATGCCGCTCTGGCTCAAAGAAAAATTGTTTCAAAAAGACCTGCTGCGCAAGGCCCTCCAGGCCTACGACGACGGCTTCGACTGGCAGAACAAGCTGTTGTTCGCCGAGCATCACCAAAGCCATGCCGCCAGCGCCTTTTTCCCTTCGCCCTTTCAAGACGCTGTGGTGCTGACCATGGACGGCGTCGGCGAATGGGCGACCACGTCGGTGGCCTACGGCGA
>JABHAA010000031.1 GCA_018674495.1 Rhodospirillaceae bacterium
AGACATCGAAGCATTTTACGCCAATCTTTCGGCGGCCATGCCCGAACCCAAGGGCGAGCTGGATTACATCAATTCCTATACGCTTCTGGTGGCCGTGGTTTTGTCGGCGCAAGCCACCGACGTGGGTGTCAACAAGGCTACCGGGCCATTGTTCAAAAAAGTCAAGACGCCGAAACAGATGCTCAGCTTAGGCGAGGCGGGCTTGAAGGAATACATCAAGTCCATCGGGTTGTTTAACACCAAGGCGAAGAACGTCATTGGCCTATCGAAAATGCTCTTGAAAGATTTCGGCGGCGAGGTTCCCCGTGACCGCGATGCGTTGCAAAAGCTGCCGGGCGTCGGGCGCAAAACCGCCAACGTGGTCCTCAACATCGCATTTGGCGAGCCCACGATCGCCGTTGATACGCACCTCTTTCGGCTCGGTAACCGCACCGGCATGGCGCCCGGCAAGACACCGCTGGAGGTGGAGCTGAAGTTTGAAAAAGCCACGCCCGACGCCTACCGCCGGCACGCCCATCATTGGCTGATCCTGCATGGCCGCTATGTGTGCAAGGCGCGCAAACCTGATTGCGGCGCCTGTGTGGTCAACGCCCAATGCGGCTTTAAAGCCAAGGAAATGGGTTAGCGCTAGCCGTTCTCGTCGAACCCCATCAGATCGCGATTGCCGGAACGGGGATCATCGTCGCTGATGAATGGCGCCGGTTTGGCCGGCTGCGCCGCCGCGCCCTTGGCCGGCGCCTGATCGGTTGGCGGCGGCAATTGATCGCCTTCCTCCGGCACATCAGCATCTGGCGGCGCGTCCGCGTCCGGCGGTGGTGCATCCGCGTCCGGCGGTGGTGCATCCGCATCGGGCGGCGGTGCATCCGCATCGGGGGGCGGTGCGGCGGTCGGTGCTTTGGCGGGCGCCTTGGCGGCGGGTTTTTTAGGGCTCGGTAAATCTTCAACCGGAGCCTTTACTTTATCTTTGTCCTTGATGATCGCGGCGAAGCATTTTGGCTCATCGACCTCATCGGTCTCGCGGCCACGAACTTCCACATGATCCACCTGGTTTTCGCCGCCGTCCGAATAGAGGAAGACATCGACGACGCAAGCAGGCGTTCGGTACTGCCAGATGGTTGCCGGCGGCTCCTCGCGCTCCAACGACGGCGCCCCCAATAGATCAGACAGATCGTCGTTGTCGAGGCCCAGCAAACGGTCCTTAAAATTGGTCAAATCCACGGGCAAGGCGGCGGCTTCCTCGGACTTCTCTTCCTCTTTCTTTTCCTCTTCCTCAGCATCTTCGCCCGGCTTGTCGCTGTCTTCGCCGCCATCTTCTTCGGGCTCTGCTTCGGCCTGATCGGCAGCGATGACGCGCGCATCCTCGACCACCCTCGGCACGCGCTTTATGGTCTCGGGCGCAGCGGCGCAGGCGGCAAGAAACAGCATTGCCAATAGGCTGAAGGCGGGCAACTTGCCAGGGCCACCGGCAACGGAAAAGATATTGGCGGACTGAGAACGCGCGGCCATACCGGCGCTGATCCTAACCGGTCGCTTTGTCCGGATCGGCGTCCTGGTCGCTGTCCAGCGAGGCCATATCGCCGGAAATCTTGCCGCCGGCCTCGATGACGATCTTGCCATAGCGGATCGATCCATCGACGCTGCCTTCCTTACGGATGGTCAGTTTTTCCGTTGCGACCAGCGTGCCCTCGAAGCGGCCCGATATATCGGCCTCGGCGACGGTAGCGTTGCCCTTGAAATAGCCGTAGGGTGAAATGACGATGGTGTGCGCATCCGATAGCGCGGCCTCCACCTGACCCTCGACCACAAGCTTTTCGCAAGCCGTGATGTCGCCGGACAGCCGGATATTGCGGCCTACGGTCAGCCGGTTGGCTTCGTCGTCTAGCGCCAGCACCCGGTCGGTGCGTTTCGGGCCGCCCGGAATTTCCGTGACCCGGCGTGGAATTTCGGGACGGAACGGCGTGCTCATGGGTTTCGTCGGCCCATGGCTGGCGCTTTTGGCAAACGGCTTTAACGGCGGCGCCGCCATTTCGGGTGCGGCCTCGCCGCCATCATCCTTGGCGTTGGTGGAATTTTCGTCCTTGTCCTTTGTGAACATACTCAATCTCTGATCTCCAAACTATGGTCCTCAAATCCCGGGCCCTGTTCCGCCGGTCCCAGCCGGTCACGCCAGCCATGCAGCAGATGCACCATGGCCGCCGTTGCGATGATCGGCGCAATCAGATTGACAATCGGCACCGTCAACATAATTGCGATCAGCACCCCCGCCACGAACACCTGGCCCCGGAAGCGGCGCCGGACCCGGCGTGCGGTCCTGGGGTCAAACCGGCGATGGCCGACCAATTCAAAATATTCACGGCCAAGAAGATAGCCATTTAAGCCGTAGAAGACAAAAAGATTAAATGGCGGGAAGAAAATTAAGATTATGATAAGCGGCAGCGCCAGGATATTGAGGACAATACCGATGGCCGCGAATTTGAGCGTGATCCACAGGATTTCCGAGATCTGCTGCTTTCTGGGTGCGGCCAGGCCGGGGTAATGCCGGTCTTCGACCGCCGCCGCCACGTCTTCCAGAAACAGGCTGGCGACCAGCGTGATGACGGAAGGAAACAACAGCCAGGTCAGTACCGCCGCCGCCAGATTACCGAGAATATCGGAGATAAAATCCAGGCTGATGGGATATCCGAAGATCGAGAAATGCAAATAATCGGTGCTCGACAGAAACACCGCAATGCCGCCCCAAAGAAGCGCAAACACCACTGCTGATCCAATTACGCCGGTCCAAAAGACCCGGCGCAGCCTGGGATCGCTAAGCTGTGCGATGGCGCGTGAAAAGGCTTTGATCATTGGTGGGCGTGTCCACTTGGCCTGTCAGGAAATGTGCCCCCGCTGTTTATCCCCGATGCCATCCGCCCGCAAGGCCGGGCCAAGAAATTCCCGCTTGAGGCAACCGTGCAGCCACCTATACTGCGCCGCTCTTGAGAGACACAGCGATCCATTTATTTTTTGCGCCCGAGGAGAATATCATGGCGGAGACCCAGTATGACGTGACCGGCATCGGCAATGCGATTGTCGATGTGTTGACCCAGGCAGATGATGCCTTTATTGCCGACCATGGCCTGGAAAAGGGCGCCATGACCCTGATCGACACGGAAACGGCGGAAAAAATTTATGGCGATATGGGCTCGGCCGTTGAAGTTTCCGGCGGCTCGGCGGCCAATACCATTGCCGGCCTAGCCAACCTCGGCGCGCGCAGCGCCTATATCGGCAAGGTCGCCAAGGACCAGTTGGGCGAGGTGTTTGCCCACGACATTCGCGCCGCCGGCGTCAATTTCGATACCCCGCCATTGGAAGGCGACGCGACCACGGCACGCTCGATGATCCTGGTTACCCCGGATGCGGAGCGCACCATGCAGACCTATCTCGGCGCCTGCGTTGAGCTGGGCCCCGAAGACGTGCCGGACGAACTTATCGCCGCCTCTGAAGTGGTCTATCTGGAAGGCTATTTGTACGATCCGCCGCGCGCCAAGGAAGCGTTCTTGAAAGCCGCCAAGGTCGCCGAAGCGGCCGGGCGCAAAGTGGCACTTTCCCTGTCGGACCCGTTTTGCGTCGAACGCTACCGCGCCGAATTTCTGGAATTGTTGGAAGGCCACGTCAATATCCTGTTCGCCAACGAAGATGAAATCACCTCGCTCTACCAGGTGGAAAACTTCGACGATGCTCTCCAGCATGTGCGCGGCCATTGCGATATCGCCGCTCTTACCCGTAGTGCGAACGGCTCGGTTGTGGTCGCCGGCGACGAGGTGCATGTGGTCGATGCCGAGACGGTAACCAACGTGGTCGATACAACCGGCGCCGGCGATTCTTATGCTGCCGGTTTCCTTTATGGGCTGTCCCGGGGCGACGATCTGGCCACCGCCGCCCGCATCGGCGGCATCTTGGCGGCCGAGATCATCAGCCACTACGGCGCCCGTTCAGAATCCAACCTGAAGGAACTGGTGGCGCAAAAGCTGGGATAAATTTCCAAAGCCGGGTAGGATTCGATCATGGACGGCTTTAACCAATTGGGTGCGGCCGGCGCCAGCAAGGAGATTGCCGGGCACCGGTTTGAAACCTCGTGGTTCTGGCGGGTGTTGCCGTCGGGCATGCGCCGCCGCTGGTGGCTGTTCCGGCTGTTCGATCTGCTCGCCCGCCATTGGCCATTGTTGGGGGAACGCAAGGGCGCGCTAATTGTGCGCATGGACGGCATCGGCGACATGGTGCTGTTTCGCCGCAGCCTGGAAAATTATTGCGCGGTGCTGGGCCTACGCCCAGAGGAAATCACCGTCCTCGGCTGCAAAAGCTGGGGCGACGTGGCGGGCGAAATTTTCGCCGGCTACCGGTTGTTCATGATCGATGAGCACGCATTTGCCCGCCAGCCATTTTACCGCTTCAAGATCAGCCTCATGGTGCGCCGCCTGGCGCCATTGGTGACTATCTGCGATTCTTACTTACGCCGGGCGATGATGGCGGACAGCCTGGTCTGGGTAGCCTCGGCGCCCACATCGTGCGTGTCGCTGCCCTTCATCAACGAGCCGACGCGCACCGAATTTACCTATTACCTCAGCCAGGTGGGCCGCATCATCGACACCGGCCCCTACCCGACCCACGAGGTGGCGCGCCATTATCGGTTCCTGTCAGAACTGGCGGGCGCCGAGATAGCGGCCGAGGCGCCCAAAATTCCGTGGCGCCAGCAGATGCCGGACGTTGCGGTCGGCGGCGCCTATGCGGTGCTCAATCCGGGCAGCAACGAATATGGCCGCCGCTGGCCCTATGAGGCCTATCTGGATATCGCCGAAAAATTACTGGCGCGGGGATTGCGCGTGGTTATCGTCGGCGGCCCCGGCGAGCGCCCCGGCGATCACCGGGACCGATTTGGCGACGATGCGCGCATTATCGATATGATCGGCGCCACCTCGATGCCGGAACTTCTCGATATTCTCAAACACTCGACCGCTGTGATCTCCAACGATACCGGCCCGGCGCATCTGGCCATCGCCCTTGGCGCGCCCACGGTGGTGGTGCTCGGCGGCGGCCATTTCGGCAGCTTCGTTCCCTACCCGGACGAAGCCTGTCCGCCGCACGCCCGCTTCGTCTACGAGGAAATGCCCTGTTATCATTGCTTCTGGCGTTGCCATCTGCGCGCCTCCCGGTTCGACGTGTTCCCCTGCGTCGCCGCCATTCCTGTGAATGCGGTGTGGGCCGAGGCCGAGGCTCTGCTGCGCGTTGATGCATAGCCCCGATATCCTCGAGGCTAACATGCCTGTCGGCGGAGTTTTGGTCGTTGCCGCCGGTGGCATCGGCGATGCCATATTGCTGGCGCACCTGTTTCCCCGGTTTGCCGCCCTGGCCGAAGATGGCGAGCCGGTGACCTTGCTGTTGCGCAAAGACGCCGGCAAGGCCGCGTTTCTGTTCGGAGGGCTGGCCGAGGTGGTCTCCGTGGATTTCGAACGCCTCGGCGCGTCGTTCCTCTACCGCCGCCGGGTGTTCGGGGCGCTGAAAGGTTGCCAATTCCGGCGCGCCATCTCCGCCGATTACAAGCGCCACCCGAAGCTGGATGAAGCGTTGATCCTGGCCACGTTTGCTCCCGATACGCGCGCCATGAAGGCCCGGCCCTGGGCCAAATATGATGACCGGTTACAGCGCAACGCAGCCAGCTTCACCAGCCTTTACGACGGCGGCCCGGCGCTGACCGATAAGATTCTGCGCTGGGCCGGGTTCCTGGATTGGCTGGGGGTTGATGGCGCGCTGCCGGACTTGAATTTTCCGCCCGAACGCTGCCCGCCGAAAGCTACCGTCCACCGTCCGCTGATTTTGCTGGCGCCGTTCTCGGCGGAGAAAATGAAACAATGCCCGGCGGCTCTTTATGCCGGGATTCTAGATCACCTGGGCGCCGATTACGATGTGACGTTGACCGGCGCGCCAAACGATTTGGACGGCAATCCCGATTTCAAGGCGCTGTTGGAGCGGCCCAACGTCAAATTCGATGGCGCCTCGTTTGAAGACTTGAGCCCAAGCCTTCGCGCCGCCTCGCTGGTTGTCGCTGCCGACAGCGCCACCATGCATCTGGCGGTGGCCATGGGCGCCCCGACCCTGTGTCTGGCCAGCGCCGCATATGTGGGCGAGATCGTGCCTTACGATGCGGCAATCACGCCTGCCAATGCCCATTTCATCCATACAGTCATGGACTGCCAAAGCTGCCTCGGCTCCTGCGTGCACCCCGCAAATAACCGCATGTATCCTTGCGTTGCCGCCATTGATGCGGCTCAAGTCATTGAAAAAATTGATGTAATTATGGGCCGGGTCCAGGAATGACTGGCTGGCTCGAAGCATCCCGGGTCTACCTGGACCGGCGTATAATCGCCATGATCTTTCTCGGGTTTGCCTCCGGGCTGCCCTTCGGCGTACTGGCCGATCCCTTGACCGCATGGCTGGCCGAAGCCGGCGTTACGAAAACATCTATCGGTTTATTTGCCTGGCTGAGCATTCCCTTCGGTATCAAATTTGTCTGGGCGCCGTTGATCGATCATGTGCGGCTGCCGGTCTTAAGCCGGGCGCTGGGGCGCCGGCGCGGCTGGGTGATACTGACCCAGATATTGCTGGTTGGCGCCATCTTCGGGCTCGGCCAAACTGATCCCGCCATCGATCTTTGGCGGACCGCTTTGTTTTCGCTGATCGTTGCCTTCCTCGCCGCCAGTCAGGATATCGCCCTCGATGCCTACCGGATCGAAATATTGGCCGAGGATCAATTGGCGGCGGGCACCGCTGTCTGGACCTCGGGCTGGCGCGTCGCACAAGTGGGCGGCGCCGCCTTCGGGCTTATCTTTGCGGATTTTTTCCCTTGGGCCGTGGTCTTCACCGGACTAGCCGCGCTCATGTCCGTCGGCATCATCGCCATATTGATTAACCCGGAACCAGCGGGTACGGCCGCCGCAGCCGAAACGCAAAATTTCGATGGCTCGTTTGCCGCCTGGACCGGGCGCGCATTTATTGCACCATTTGCCGAATTTATTGCCAACCGCCGCGGCTGGCTCGCCATTCTTCTTCTGATCCTTTTGTACAAGTACGGCGATGCGATGCTGAGCGTGATGAAAATTCCGTTCTTCCTGGAAATGGATTTCTCCAAGACCGAAATTGCCGTGGTTACCAAGTTCTTCGGCATTGGCGCCATTATCTTTGGCGGCTTTCTGGGCGGCGTGCTGCTGGCCAAGATCGGCATCATGCGCGGGCTGCTGGTCAGCGCCATCCTGATGGGCGCGTCCAACTTGATCTTTATCGCCCAAGCCATGGCCGGCGACAATCTGACCATGCTGGCCATCACCATCGCCACCGAAAACGTCACCACCGGCATGGGCACGGTGGCCTTCGTTGCGTATCTGTCGTCCCTTTGCAACGCCGCCTACACGGCGACCCAGTTCGCGCTTTTGACATCGTTCATGGCTTTGTCGCGCACCGTGATGTCATCGGGCGCTGGCTGGCTGGCCGATCACATGGATTGGATTTCGTTTTTTGCGCTCACGACCCTAGCTGCAATTCCCGGCATTCTTTTGCTGGTATGGATGATGCGCCGCTATGGGACCGAACCGCACTAGTCGTCCAGTTTGCGCGCCTCGTCGACCAGCATGATGGGGATGCCGTCGCGGATCGGATAGGCCAGCTTGGCTTTTTCGGAAACCAGCTCGCGCGCCTCCCGGTCATAGCGGAGCGGGCCCTTGGTCATCGGGCAGACCAGGATTTCCAGAAGCTTGGGGTCGACGTCTTGATTGCTCATACCAATATTCTATTCCAAATCAATGGGTCGCGGTAGAGGGCCCGGCCTCCTGGATGGCCATGGTCATCAATTGCTCCATCACACTGGTGATAGCGGCAAAATCGGGCGCTTCCAGCAGGGCCTGTTTTTCCGGCAAGCCGAACGGGCACATCATGGCCAGGTTGGCGATTAACAACCGGTCTTCGGTTTGTTCCAAGGACGCCCAATCCACCTTCAATTGCTTGGCGTCGAAATAACGGCGCAACACTTCTAGAAAACCGTCCCGGTCGAGCCCCGCCGGCCTTTCGTCCATATCGGCGCGAAAGGCGGAAAAATCCGGGCGCACCCGCCGGTAGCCGTTTTTATCGCCCAACTCCGCGTCGATGCGGTAGCGGCAGACCCCTTCCAAGGTGATCATCAGACGCCCGTCGCGGGTCTCGTTAAAAGCGACAATGCGCCCGGCGCAGCCGATGCCAAATAGCGGCGCGTCTTCGGGCACCAGACCGCCATGATCGGCCTCGGTCTGCACCATGCCGATCAGGCGGCTGTCGCCAAGGGCATCGAAAATCATCGCCAGGTAGCGGGGCTCAAATATGTTCAGCGGTAGGCGCCCACCCGGTAACAACAGGGCGCCGGGCAGAGGAAAAATGCTTATCGCCCCGGGCAAGGCGTCGAAGGCAATGCCAAACGGGCCGGCCATTATGAGAAAAGCACCGCCGAAAGCTTGCGCCGCCCCTCGACGGTGATCGGATCGGTATGGCCGAGGGCTTCGAATATTTTTAAGAGCTGGGCGCGGGCGGCGCCGTCGTTCCATTCCAGATTGCGGCGCACGATCTCGACCAAGGTATCGACCGCGCTTTCGGCGTCGCCGTCGCCGTACTGGGCCATGGCCAGATCGAAGCGCGCCTGATGATCATCGGGATTGCGCTCAACGGCAGCCAGAAATTCGGCGCTGTCGCCTCCGACGCCTGTATCGTTGGCCAGCTCCAGCGCCGAGATAACCGAAGCGATCTCGCTGTTGATGCGCATTTCGTCGGGCAATTCCGCCAGATAATCGCGGGCCTCGTCGGATTTGTCGTTGGCGATCATGGCCCGTGCCAGCCCCGCATGGGCGGTGATATTGCCAAGATCCTGCTGCAAAATTTGCTGATAGATGCCGTGCGCGGCGTTCGCATCGCCGCTTTCCAGCAGGGCGGTCGCTTGTTCCAGCGCTTGATCCAGCGGCGAGCCGGCGGAGCCGGTCAGTTTCTCGACGAACTGGCGCACCTGGGTTTCGGGCACGGCGCCGGCAAAACCGTCGACCGGTTTGCCGTCCTGAAAGGCAACCACCATGGGGATCGACTGCACCCGCATCTGCGCCGCCAGTTGCTGATTTTCGTCTACATTGATTTTAACCAGCCGCACGGCGCCGCCATATTCGTTGACGATTTTCTCCAAGGTGGGGCCGAGGGTTTTGCACGGCCCGCACCATTCTGCCCAGAAATCGACAATCACCGGCTGGATGGCCGACGCGTTTATGACATCGGCTTCGAAACCGGCGGTATCGGTATCGGACACATATCCGCCGCCGCCAAGCACGCCGCCGGCCTCGGAATTCATCATATCCGCCATGCTTCGTTCCTCATTATTCGTTGTTTCCTTTGTAAAAATCATAATTGGCCGGTTGCGCCTGCCTTTCAAGGCTAAAGCAACAGTACCATGGGTTTGTGCCCGCAATCCTTAAGGAATGCCAACAGATCATCGGCGCTGATGGAAGTGGTCGCGCGGTTGGTGAGCGGGTGATAATTGAGAGTTGTTTGCTCCAGCATAGCGCTGTCGAGTACCACTTGCACATCGGCTGCCGTGGAATTGATAACGCTGAACGGCGTCACCGAACCCGGCTCCACGCCCAAAATTTCGGCCATCAATTCCGGCTTGCCGAATGACAGGCGGGCGGCGCCCAGTTTGGCCTGCAGCGATTTCATGTCCAGCGGCTTGTCTTCAAGCATGACCACCAGCCACAGCGCCCCTTTTTTGTCTTTTAGGAACAGGCTCTTGCAATGGCCCCCGGGTATATCAACGCGTAGGCGCTTGGCGTCCTCGACAGTGAACATGGCTTCGTGCCGCTTGGTCCCGGTTTCTATACCAAGGCTGTCCAGGCGGGCAAAGAGATCGCTTTCGGATGTCGGCATGGCCGCAAACTACTCGCCCGGCCCGGACAGCACAAGAAGGGTCGGCTTAAGAAGATGCCTTGCAAAATGCCCGTCACCGCTTATATTCCCGGACCTTGATCGTGGCTCCTAGGTGACATCGCCTGGAGCCTGACGATTGAGCGGGCGTAGCTCAGGGGTAGAGCGCAACCTTGCCAAGGTTGAAGTCGTGGGTTCAAATCCCATCGCCCGCTCCAATCTTTTCAATGGTTTAGTTGGTTTAGCGGCTTTACAAATTTAATCAACCCCACTGTATCCCCACCAATCACACCAATAAATCCCTCTAGTTTTGATGAAATTGCTCGTTATGATCAAAATTGGTGAACTCAAGTTCAATGCGTTTGGCTATTCTTAGATAGTATACGGAATGCATATTCGACAATGATTGAGGTTGGTGATGCCCGGCGAAACAAGTCGCTTTCTCAATGATCCAACCTTGCTTGAGGCGTTTAATGAGATCGGAATAGCCAGATTCTCCAAAGCGTGGACGCCAGATTGTATTGGCCTTAGCCATGGACAATATCTGGTTGATTCAGATATCTCGGTCTTATTTGACCCAGATGAATATGACGAGCTGGATGACTATGATAAGGAGGTCATCAGCAGACCGACGAATCATTTTAAACTTGCTACTCCCCACCAAGTAAAAATTTTTTATACAACGCAATCCATTTTGTTGGAAGCGCTATGGGGTCAAAACCTTGAATGTTACGGCATTGATCATAAAGGATCCAAAACAAGTATACCACGCGAGGTGTGGAGAGATTTTAGCGGTGAATATGAAATCGTAATTGCAGATTCTAGTTTGCATTTTAAAAATAAAAATCCCGAAGTAAATTGGCAAATTCGAATTGATCTGGACACGCTTGCTAAACTTAAAGGAATTACAGAACAAGTACGCAAACTCGAAAATAGAAAACTAGCGGCAAAAAAAAATCCGAAAGGAGGACTAGAGCCCAATTACAAATGGGATTTTATAATAAAATTGTATGTTGAAATTAAGCAGACAGAGCCAACTGACACTCCAAATCGGAAATGTGCAAAATTGGTTCAAGATCGATTAAAAAATATGGGCTGGGACCAAAGTCAAATACCTGATTACGATTATATAACGAAACGCTATCGTGAAAAATATAATAAAAACAATTAGTTACATTGGGAAGAAAGCGGTAACAACGCAGTAAGAAGCTTACAACCCGTCTCCATCTCAGTTTAGATGCTGCCAGACGCCATGATGGCATAACGCAGACAGACTTCAGATGGAGATATCAATGACGAAACGATTAATCAAAGATTCCGATATAGCCGAAACGCTCTCAATGTCCCGTTCGTGGGTCAGGGGTCAACGTTATCGGAGAAGACGTTCGTTGCCTCATATTTTAAGCATCGATCCAATTATGATCGGCTCAAATCCAAGATATCGAGTTGAGGAGTTTGAGAGAGTTATCACTGAACTATGTCCCGATCTGCCAGTTAGAAAGACAGGGGGCAACAATGGATAACAAAATTAATTTTGAACGAATTAACCTAGCAGCTTTATCCAATCTTCCAGCCATCTTGGCTCGTTGGTTACCGGACGGCCACGTAAGGGGTGCAGAGTATGTAGCCCGAAATCCTCGAAGAGCCGACCGAAAACCGGGCTCATTCAAAATAAACCTGCATTCAGGCAAATGGTCTGATTTTGCAACGGGAGACGCTGGTGGTGACGTAATTTCACTCACCGCATACCTCGCTGGGATTGGCCAGGCTGAAGCCGCCAAAAATCTTGCTGACATGTTGGGGGTGAAAAATGACTAATACCTCATTGAAGTTTGATCCATTGACCCCGGCAAATGAAGACAATCCAACTCCGGTAATTTCGAATAAGGAGAATTGGCAGATCATTTCTCCGGTGCCCAAAGAAGTATCGCTTCAAATTCCGAAGCATCAATTGGGCAAGCCTTCCCAAACATGGCCTTACTTTGATTCCGAAGGTCGGTTGCTATTTGCAATCTGCCGGTTCGATACGGAGACCGGGAAAGAAGTCCTGCCATTGTCTTATGGCCAAGACGAAAACGGTCGTCATTGGAAATGGAAAGGTCATCCTGACCCCCGACCACTTTACGGTCTTAACCGTCTGGCTAAACGACCAGAAACTTCAGTAATCGTTTGTGAAGGTGAAAAGGCAGCAGACAAGGCTGAAGAAATCTTCCCAGATTTCGTCGCCGTTACCTCATCAGGTGGTTCAAAGGCCGCTGTAAAGTCAAACTGGAGCCCGCTCAAGGACAGAGAAGTGACTATATGGGGTGATCATGATGAGCCTGGCAGAAATTATGCCTGGAAGGTTGCCGAATTGGTTCGTGCAGCCAATGCAAAATCTATCCGTCTGGTTCAAACACCTGATAAATTTCCTAACGCCTGGGATCTGGCAGACCCATTGCCGGATGCTTGGAGTTCCAAACAACTTTCAGACCTATTAGATCAGGCAGAGACTTATCGGCCAACACCGGTCAAGTGTATCCCAACAGGGTTTAGATTTATGGAGAATGGTGTTGAAAAAAGTTATGTGAAAGACGGTGAGGTCTATTGGGACTGGATATGTTCCCATCTTGAAGTCTGTGCTCTTTCCCGTAGTTTTATCGCAGAAGAATGGGGACAACTGCTCTTAGTAACAGATCCTGACGGTAATTCGCATGAATGGCTCATGCCGATGGCAATGACATCGGGTGATGGTACAGCATACCGGGAGCAGTTGTTGTCTCTTGGGCTTAGGATTGCTCCCGGCCCGACAGCCAGGAAATACCTAGGTGAATACATTACCTCTGCTGACCCCAAAGAAAGGGTCCGAGGAGTATCCAGAATTGGATGGCATGGAAAGACCTTCGTGCTCCCAGACGCCACCTATGGCAACAACGCAGAGGAAAGAATAATTTTTCAGACCAAAAGCATCGGAGATCACGCATTTCGTTCGTCTGGTTCATTGGAGGAGTGGAACAAGAATATTGGTCGGAATTGTATCGGCAACTCCCGCTTGATATTTGCCGTTTCAACAGCTCTCGCTGCTCCGTTGTTACACATCGCCAATGAAGAAGGTGGAGGAATTCACTATGTTGGTGAGAGCCGTTCCGGGAAAACGACCGCCCTCAAAGTTGCTGGTAGTGTTTGGGGTGGTGGAGGAATCAACGGTTTTCTCCGTACCTGGAGGGCCACCAGCAACGGACTTGAGTCAACGGCACAAGCACATTGTGACACCCTCCTCTGTATTGATGAAATAGGCCAGGTCGACGGACGTGAAGCAGGTGAAACTGCCTATATGTTGGCCAATGGTTCCGGCAAAAGTCGAGCACGACGGGATGGTTCCGGCCGACCGCCTGCCCAATGGCACCTATTGTTCTTAAGTACAGGTGAAATATCTCTTGGTGATAAAATGATAGAAAGTGGCAAGAGACCTCGAGCTGGCCAAGAAGTACGACTTGCTGATATCCCAGCAGATGCCGGAGCTGGTATGGGAATATTCGAAGACTTGCATGACTTTACCAATCCCGAAGCCATGGCACGCCAGCTTGGAGAGACCACCTCTAAATATTATGGCACGCCTTCCACGGCATTTCTGGAGAAGCTGACAGCAATGGACCACGAGGAAATTGCTAAAGACATTTCAAAGGCCCGGAAGGATTTTATGGAGAAGTATGTGCCGCCGGATTCTTCGGGACAGGTTCTGTCGGTTGCCGGACGATTTGCTCTCATTGCAGCAGCCGGGACATTGGCAACATCCTTCGAAATTTTGGATTGGCCGCCGGAAGAGGCTGACCTGGCAGCCGGGGTTTGTTTTCAGGATTGGCTTGAACGCCGTGGTGGTGTCGGTGCCTCAGAAATTGACGGTGCATTTAAGCAGATCCGCCGCTTTTTCGAAGCTCATGGCATGTCACGATTTGAGCCCATCGGAGATGCCATCGAAGTGAACGCCGATGGAAAATCCATGGTGAGAACGACATATGATAGAGCTGGATATCGAAAACTGGATGAGAAGAGACGCTGTGAATATCTGGTACTACCAGAGACATATAAGCACGAGCTTTGTAAAGGCTTCAATCACCGCACAATTACCAAGGCCTTGTTAAGTGTAGGAGCACTTCTTACTGATAAAGATGGCAAACCTCAACCGACACACCGTATACCACTTGAGGGGACTTTTCGTCTGTATCATTTCTCAGGATCTTTCATGGAGAAAGACGCTGAGGGAATAGATGTTTGAACATTTCGCCAACTGTTCTTTCGGCTACGTTGCCCAAAAATCAAAAGGGCAACCACGGGGCAACAATCATCGTATTCATCAAATCGTTGGTATTCTGCTGGTTCCAAGGAGATTGTTGCCCATGTTGCCTATGTTGCCCATGTTAAGAAGGCCAACTCTGACAGTGCTCATTGGGGCACCGAAGTTTGACAGGCATATATTGATGAAAGGGCCGGCATCCTGCAACACGACCACAAGTTCAATACAAAGAAAGCCAGCCAACATTGAAATTTTGTGCAATCAAATGGCTGGACGAGAACGCTGAACCACCTGAACCTCGATATTGTGCCCAATACGGCAACAAACCAACCGGTGGCAAGGCGATAGTGCCTTGTGAAGTTCAGCTCTCTACGTGGATGCATTTTGAGTGCTGGGATGCCCGTACAACTGCCAGGGATAAATACGCCACCATAAAACTGGTAAACCAATCTGCACCGATTTGACTTAGTTGGACCATCTGAAATCTAATATTTGTAGATTGGAGCCACCAGAAATTATCGAACGCCGAATTTCAGGGCAACAAGGGCAACACAGGCAACAGGTTTATCAAAACGTAGATATTCTGCGGATTATGCCGCTGCCCAACTTGTTGCCCATTCAGGTGTTGCAAAGGCAACATAAGCAACATGCGATCTCTCTAGCATCGTGGCTTAAAATGCGAAATCCATAAATATCTGTAAAGCTAACTCATCGCAAAAAAGGAAAGAGCCATGGAACTATCGCATAATGACGCTTCGAAGAAGGTTCTGATAAATTTCCGAATACCGATTCACATGAAGCAATCTTTTGACGCAGTTTGCCATCACCAAGGTGTCACCAAAACTTCAGTGCTGGCAACACTGCTAAAAGATTGGATACGAGACAATGCTGCTAAATCTCGCCGTGAAATTCAAGATTACCGAAACGCAACCATTGAAATCGGCAACTCGATAGAATCACGAGAGAAGTTTTTTGGTTATGATCAAAATTGACGATTGCAATATAGCTGGTTGATGGGATCAGGACCAAGAGCCAAGAATACGTCCGATGTAAATGGATTTGCTTTATGAAGGGCGTTGATAATTTAATTGCATAATTTGGCGTATTTTGTCGATGTGTGATTGAAGGCATAAATTCGATTTGTGACTTCCTCGTCAGCCGAAAAACGGCATCATTCAACCAACAAACTTAGAATTATATTTGGTGAACCAAGCCTTTAAGAAAATCGTCAATTTTTTCAGAGCTCAACGGCAATTCCGTTTCCTCTACTTCACCATAAGAATTTAAGTAAGCCAGAATCTCGATTTTATGTTTTGAGAGCGATTTGATGGCAGTGTAAATCTGTTTAACCAAGTCAAATATTCGAATTTGATAGTCAACATGAGGATGATCGTTTTCGATATCAAAATTACGAATGGATAATTGAACCAAGCCATCAATCATTGGATAGGCCGTTAGTTCCGACTGATGCCAGTAATCGTCAAACAGCACCTGGGTTGCTCGTTCCTCGATGACCTCCTCTAGCCATCGGATCAAGCCTGGTACAGGATTGTACTCATAAAATCCAAAATCGGTCTTAATCGTTGTTACATGGCCATCGATGGTAACAACAAGGTTCCAGAAGATACCATCTAGGGCACTTTCTACGTCAAATTGTTTGGCTTCTTTGGCGTTTCTTTGCGGCTCATCTTTGGCTTCACCTGGCGCTCTCCAAGCATTGATGCTTTCATCAAATGACCAACCTTGGCGGCGTACATGGAGACCAATCAAATTTAAATCAATATCACCATTTTCTATATCAGCCTCTTCGTCAGATAGTTCAAATACGTGAATGTCGGAGCCAATTTTTTGAACAGAAACGATGTCTAAGTCTTTTGATCTTAGGCCCGATACCAAATCCGTTTCTTCTTTTTTAGTTATGTAAATACACCAGCCATGTTGGTTGTGGATTTTTACACCAAAAGCCGCTGCCGGCAGTTCTTTGGCATTATCTAGGTCTTCTATATCAGGGGCATCGATCACAAATTTATTCTTTCGAAAATTGAATTTGGCCATCCTAACCGATCAACCAAATGAGTTTAGTTTGCAGCGTTGAGAATTCGGTAAACACTGGCCCTGCTGATTGGCAACTGTTTGGTGATATCTTTAACAGGTACTCCCGATTTCCGAAGCTCTATCACCGTTTGCGACTGATTTCGTGCAGTCGGTTTTCTACCTTTGTATTTTCCTTCAGCTTTTGCGCGGGCAATGCCTTCCCGTTGTCTCTCCAGCATCATTTCTCGTTCAAATTGATTTATGCCACCCAATATGGTGAGGATTAGTTTGCCAGTCGCGGACTTTGTATCAATACCGATATCCAGTATCCGTAAACCTACATGTTTTTCCTCCAACAGCTCGATAATTGACCAAAGGTGGGAAATGCTACGGGCCAGCCTATCAAGCTTCGTGACGACCAGAGTATCTCCTTCTCGCGCAAAATCTATTGCGCCATTCAATTCGTCGCGCTGAACAACCGAAGAAACCTGCTCGCGATATATTTTATCACAGCCCAACTTGTTCAATTCAGCGATCTGAGCATCAAATCCAGCCACCTGCTCCAGCGTACTTGTTCTTGCATAGCCAATTAACATGATTCAGACCTGATTTGTCTCATTAGAATTTTAAATATAGTAAGACATTTTTCTCAAAAATCAACACATATTCTATTGAGATAGTTTAACCAGAGATAGTTTTGTCTCTTTAGACCCTGACCTATCGAGATGCCCAATCAGCTCGTCAGGCTCATAACCTGAAGGTCGTAGGTTCAAATCCTACCCCCGCAACCAAA
>JABHAA010000099.1 GCA_018674495.1 Rhodospirillaceae bacterium
ATAGACGGTGACGGCGGCGCCGAAACTGCCGCCGCCCGAGCCGATGCGCACCGGATCCACTTCATCGCGCTTGGCCAGCCACGAAAGGGCGTTGCGGGTATCGGCGACCTGGTCGAAGCAGCGGATATAGCCGCGCTCGCCTTCAGAATCGCCGCAGCCCCGGAAATCAAAGCGCAAAGCCACATAGCCCCATTTGGCCATAAATTCGGCCTGCATTTTGGCGCCGCCGCCATTTTTTGATCCACCGAAGCCATGCAGAATCAGCATCGCGGCGCGCTTTTCGCCGGGCTTGTAATCGTCCGGGATGTGCAAGATGCCGTCCAGCGTCAGCCCGTCGGATTCAAATTCAATATGTTCTTCCATTTTCAGATTTCCTCCCCAGAAGGCGGCGTGTTAGTTTTTTCAAAGTGCAATGGCGTTGGCTAAGGTTACTTTGTAATTTTGCCTCATACCAACGCTTTTAGAAGTGGCCGGCGTGAACGGGGAAAGCATGAACGAAAAGGCAGTTAGTGAGGCGGACATCAAGGCTTGGCGCGAAGACGGCGTGGTTTGCCTGCGCCAATTGTTTTCCGCAGATTGGATGCAAACGCTGGAGAGCGGTTTCGAGCAATCGGTCGCCAATCCGGGTGAATTGTCGAAAGATTACGCCGATCCCGGGCAGGGTAGCTTCTTCACCGATCACGCCATGTTTCAGCGCATCGATCCAATCCGCCGCTTTGTTTTCGATGGCCCAGCGGCGGAAATTGCGGCGCGTCTGATGGGTGCCGCCAAGGTCAACCTCATCGACGATCACCTGTTGGTCAAGGAGCCGGGCACCGCCAATCCCACCTATTGGCACCAGGACCAACCCTATTTCCAGTTCGCCGGCGAGCAGTTCTGTTCAATCTGGATCGCCATCGATGCGGCCAACGAGGCCAACGGCACCTTGCGCTTCGTTCCCGGCTCGCATCAATGGGGCAAAGAATATCAGCCGGTGCGCATCGGCCTTGGCGACAGCCCCGATGCGGTGGAGGTTTTCGACGGCCCGGCCCCAGATGTGGATGCTGCGCCGGAAAAATACGAGACACGATCGTGGAACCTGGCGCCCGGCGATTGCCTCGCCTTTCACGGCAAGATGCTGCATGGCGCTTTTCCCAACGCATCGCACGATGCGCGCCGGCGCGCCATATCGCTGCGCTTCGCCGGCGACGACATCCGCTGGCAGCCACGCTCATACGCGCCCACCGAAACCGATCTGTCCGGCTTCAAGGCAGGCGATGTGATCGACAGCGATCAATTTCCCGCTATCTGGCGGGCTTGAGACATGCTTCCCTAGGAACTGATCCGCCGTTCCCGGTTTTGTGTTGCCGGGGGCGGCCCTAGGAAATACAGTCCCCGCAACTACCCTCGGCCATCCATGTATAGGCGTTCTTTTGATCAAATTCTTAGTACTATTCGCAGCAATTATTATCGCTCAGTTTCCCGGCTCAGCCCCTGCCCTGGCCCAAAGCGTCGACGCCGTGCCGCCCATTTCCGTCGAAATTAAAAAGCGCAAAATCGTTGGTGCCCGGACCATTCGGGTCAAGCAGGGCGATCAGGTTAATCTTCAATGGAAGACTGACGAAAAGGCCGAATTGCATCTGCATGGCTACAATATCGAGACCAATGTCGCTCCCGGCAAACCGGCCTCCATGAATTTTACCGCCAAGGCCACTGGCCGGTTTCCGGTTACCTCTCACGGATTTGGCGATGGCCACGGCCATTCGGCGCTGATCTATATCGAGGTATTTCCCAAATAACGCTATGCGTTTTTTAATCCGTTCCATCGGTGTCCTGATCGGTCTTGGCGCCGTATATAATGCGGTTCCAGCCAGCGCCCATGCCTTCGGCCAGCGCTACGACCTGCCGTTGCCACTTTGGATGTTCGTCTCCGGCGCGGCTGCGGCCGTGGTGCTTTCGTTCGCGGTAATCGCCGTCTTCCTCCGCCACAAGCCGGAGCCAGGGGTCTATGCCACGGTCAGTATGCTGAACAATCCCATTGGCCGATTTTTGGCACACCCCATTTTATTGGGCCTGGTGCGGACATTGTTCGTCGCCTGGTTTCTACTCACCGTGGCGGCGGGATTTTTCGGCGTTGCCAGTCCGTATGAGAATCTTTCCGTGGTCATGGTCTGGGTAATCGCTTGGGTGGGGCTGGCATTTGTCTGCTCGTTGCTGGGCAATTTTTGGGCCCTGATCAATCCGTGGAACGCCATCTTCTCCTGGGCAGAGGCGCTAACCCGAAAGCTCACCGGCGGCGGTGAGCTAAGCCGTAATCTGCCGGTGCCATTGGGGTGGGACACCTGGCCGGCCTTCATCTTCTTTTTCATCTTTGCCTGGATGGAAATTTCTTGGCCCGGCTCTGGCGTTCCCAAGAATATCGCCGTTTCCATCACCGTCTATTCTGGCCTGACTTGGCTCGGCATGTTCCTTTATGGCCGCGAAACCTGGCTTGCCCAAGGCGAAGCATTTTCGGTGGTCTATGGATTATTCGCCCGCTTCGCGGTGACAGAGGTGCGGGTGCGGGACGCTAAAGCCGCCGAAGATGTCCGCTATTACGACATCAAAAACGACGACGCCGGCTGCGTGAACGGCTATGGCGCTTTTTTCAAGGCCGGTTCCGAAAGCCGCGAATGGAACCTCCGCCCGCCCGGCGTCGGCTTGCGGGTCGGCAAGCCGCCGTCGATCACCTTGATGTTCTTTGTTCTGTTACTGCTGTCCACCGTGACCTTCGATGGTTACACGGAAACGCAACAATTCGCGGATATTGGATTAGTATTCTTCAAGTTATTTCAAGGGCTTGGCGGTTCCGCGGTTTTGTTCGTCGAAACCATATGGATCGCCAGCTTTCCCATTTTGCTGATCTTGGTCTATCTGTTGTTCATATATCTGGTGGGCTGGTCCAGCGATCACGTGGTGAAATTCAGCCTGTTGGCGCCGACGTTCGTCTTTTCCATCGTCCCCATCGCCATCGCCTATCATTTGTCCCA
>JABHAA010000011.1 GCA_018674495.1 Rhodospirillaceae bacterium
CGTAGTCGAGGCGACCGCCTTGGGCCAGATGCGCACCGCGGCCATGACCGGGCTCGGCACCAAATGGCTGTCCCCGGAAGACGCAGGCGAAATGGCGATCATTGGAACCGGCAAGCAGGCCTTGCCGCAAATCGCCGCCTGCATGGCCGTACGGCCCATAAAAAAGGTGCGTATTTACAGCCGCGCCGAAGCCAGCCGCGAAGCCCTGGCCGAGGCCGCCGCGATCTTTCCCGGCCTGGAGGCGGTGCCAGCCGCATCGTTGGAAGAAGCCACCGACGGCGTGCCCTTGATCACCCTTTGCACCAACGCGACCGAGGCGTTCTTCGGCGCATCGATGGCGGCAAAAGGCGCCCATATCAATGCCATCGGCGCCATTGTGCCCGGGCGCGTGGAGTTCACCGAAGATATCTTCCCGCGCTGTTCGATGATCGCCGTCGATACATTGGACGGGGTCAAGGCCATGTCTCGGGAGTTCATGGATTATTTTGGCGCCGCCAAGGATAATTGGGATAAAGTGGTTCCAATTTCCGTTGTCATGGGCGAAAGTCGCCGCCGGCCCGCAGATGCCGATTTGACCCTGTTTAAGGCGATGGGCATGGGGCTCGCCGATATTGCGGTGGCGATCGAAGTTTTGAAGCGAAATGAAATCGAAGGCGCGGCGCACAGGCTGCCCGAGCGCATAAAAATGCAACTACCCTTAACCTAAGGGAAACCGATGGAGAACCGACATGGCCGATAATCATTTCATGGATCGCAGCGGCTGGACGCCGCCGGAAGCGCTCGAGCTGTGGGAGCCGCTCAAAATTACCGGCGAAGAAATCGACGCCGAGGTGGAACGCCTGGCCAGCCAGCCGCGCCCGGCTAATGGCCGCCGGCAATCGCTCATTGTCCATCCCCGCTGGCAGGAGCTGGGCGTTGGCCCCGGCCTTAACCCGGGCGTTCGGGTATCGCTGGAAGTGCTGCTGCCCGGCGAGGAAACGACGCCGATCCGGCACAACTCGACGCAGATCAATTTCTGCATCAAGGGCGCTGGCGCCACCATCATCTCGGGCAAGCGCATCAATTACGGCCTTTATGACACCTGGAACTTCCCGTCCATGGCCACCTACCGCCATATCAATGATTCCGATGATATCCATGTGCGCCTCTGCTATTCCAATGCGCCCATGCTGGAAAAGCTGAACGTCCATATTATCGAGGATGACCCCGAGGATACGCCTTTGAAGGCGGTCGACAGCGCGCCAAAGAAAAAGGCCGAGTCCAAGTTGGACCCGCGGACCATTCCCTTGGGCGACGACGGCGCCTTCCTGATGCCATACGAAGTGCTGATCAACCCCGATCCTGTACAGTCCAATATTCTGCATTGGCCGTGGGAAGGTTTGGAGGCCGAGCTGCAAAATCTGGGCGGCCTCGACAAAAACTATAAAGGCCGCCGGCTATATATGATGTGGAACCCGGCGACCGGGCGCCACAACGGCATCACCCCAAATTTCTTCGCCACCATCACTATCCGCCCCGGCGGCATTATCGATCGCCCACACCGGCATACGTCGGCGGCGATCAATTACTATTTCGCCGGTTCCGGCCATTCCATTGTCGAGGGCAAGCGTTACGACTGGAAGGCCGGCGATCTGATGCTGTCGGCGCCGGGTTGGGGCGTGCACAACCATGCCTCCCACGACGAAACGGTCTATGAGTTGACGGTCCAGGATCAGCCCTTGATGATCTATATGGAATCGCTCCTCTGGCAGGAGGATTTGAAGAAGCCATGGCGCGTTCTCGGCACAGAAAGCGGCTTCGATACCAACGTCGACGCGGTCTCCAAGGCGTCTTGACGCGCGCCCGGGAGGAGATGGGACCGGCTGACAACAAGATCGCCGGCTGGCTGTACCAAGGTGCCGGGCGCGATCCCGATCGCGTGCTGGTGCATTCCATCGAGCAGGAGAAATCGATCACCTGGGGCGAGATGGCGTCGATCAGCCGCCGCACCGGCCAGTATCTGGCGGCGGCTGGCGTCGGTGCCAATGACCGAGTGGTTCTGCTGTCGGGCAATTCCATTGAGCATCTGGCCGTCTATATTGGCGTCATGGCCTATGGCGCCACCATCTGCACCATCCAGGTGGAAATGAACGCCGCGCATCTGGCTGAGATTTTCGCCGCCATCGGTCCCAAATTCATCATCGCCGAAAGCGGCGTCGATCTGGGCGATACGATAAGCATCGATCTTGGCGACTGGCAGCCGGGGGGCGGCAGCGGCTTTTTCAACCATATCGCCGGGCTAGACGATAAGGCGCTGGCGCCCGTCAATGGCGAAGCCGATACCGCGTCGATCTTCTACACGTCGGGCACCACCTCGAAGCCGAAGGGTATTCTTTGCAGCTTCCTTGATCTTTGCCAAAGCGTCGAAGGTACCGCCGCCATCTTTACGTTGGGGCCCGAGGACCGCATCTTGGATTACCGCTCCTTCAACTGGATGTCGGCGCAGACGTTAAGCGGGCTCGGCGCGCTCTATACGGGCGCCACGCTATTGCTGGCGCGCAAATTTTCCCAAAGCCGCTTTTTCAATTGGATCGCCGAATTCGGTGCCACCATCGCGGCGGGCAATCCGACGGTGATCAACATGCTCATCAACAGGCCCGTTGAAATCGAAGCCGCCAATCTCAGCCAACTACGTTTTATCACCTCGTCCTCGGCGCCGCTTTTGGTTAGCGATTGGGAGAAATTCGAGGCGATGTACCACATACCCGTGGCGCAGGGCTTCGGCACGTCCGAGACCGGCTGGATCGCCGGCGCCCACGAAAACAACCGGCGCATAGGCTCGGTGGGCAAACCGATCCCGTATCAGAACGTGCGCATCATCGACGCGGACGGCAATGCGCTTGCCGCCGGCGAAACCGGCCATATCGAGCTCGGCGATGCAGACAGGAACGGCAAGCGGCGCTTCGCCTATCTGGGCGAAGATGGCGCGCCCAACGTCAACGCCACGGGCCGCGTCGCCACCGGCGATCTCGGCCATCTGGACGCGGACGGCTATCTATTCGTCTCCGGCCGGGAGAAAGATTTGATCATCCGGGGCGGCGTCAACATCTCGCCCATGGAAATTGACAATGTGTTGATTGGGCTTGAAGGCATCGCCGAGGCGGCCGTCATCGGTGTCCCGGACCCCATTTACGGCGAAGAGGTGATCGCTTATGTGGTGGCGGAAGCGGGTGCCAAGCTATCGCCAGAGGATGTGATCAACCAACTGGCGGAAATATTGCCGGAACCCAAACGGCCCAAGGCCATCCATTTTCGCGATGCCCTGCCCAAAACCGAACGCGGCAAGTTGGAACGCCAAGCCTTGCGAGCGGTGTGGGAATCAGAACTAGGCGCCGGGGATTAACAGCGCCGGAATATTACTTCTCCGGCAAACCTAGTTCTCTCCAGGCATCAACGGCGCCGATCTCGTCCAACATCGCAACCAACGGGCTGCCGACCTGCTGCTCGTACCCGGCAAGGGTCAGGTTTGGGAGAAGCTCCAAAGCGGATGCCATCGCCGTTCGGGCTTCCTCGTCCCGGCCGGTCAATTTTAAGGCGGCAGCCAAGTGGAGATAGGAAAAAAAGGACGTGACGGGAAGGCGGCAGGCGGCATCGTAGGTGGCCACCGAAGCCCCCAGATCCCCATCAACCATTTGGACGCATCCAATAGTGTTGAGCGCGGTCCAGGTGCTGGGGTCCTTGGGGCTTAGGCGCATTCCGGTCTCGGCGGCACTCAAAGTCTTAGCGCTGTCGCGGCTTCCCGAAAATATCAAGGTCAGTCCCTTGAAGATATGGGCTTGAGCAAAATTTGGGTTGAGCTCGATGGCATAGTCCAAATTTTTGAGCGCCGATTCATAACGACCCATGAGGGTTTCAACGCTGCCCAATGTCAAAAACGCATTGGCATCCCTGTCGTCCAAGGCAACTGCTTGTTTTGCCGTCGGATAGGCTTCGGCCAATGATTTCTTCGGATCATCCGTATGCCCCATGACCACGCGGCCATATCCCAGCCAGGCTTTCAGCGCGTGCGCGGCGGCGAAGTTAGGATCAAGTTCAAGCGCCTTTTCCAGTAACCGTTCCGCGTCATCATAACCTTCGCCGGTAAATTGGTACCGGTGCCACATGGCCTTGTGATACATCTCCCAGGCATCCAGGTTCTCTGTCGGCTTGCGCCGTGCGCGGATTTTTTCGGCGGCTTTTAGTTCCGGCTCTATGGTCGAAACGAGAGTTTGCGTAATTTCATCCTGAAGATCGAATACATCTTCTAGCTCACGGTCGTACCGTTCCGCCCAGATGTGGCTACCATCGGCGCTATCAATCAACTGGGCATTGATGCGAATGCGATTGCCGGCCTTGCGCACGCTACCCTCGACCACATAGCGCGCGCCAAGTTCGTGCCCGACCGTTTTTATATCAACTGATTGGCCTTTATAGGTGAAGGTGGAGTTGCGGGCGATGACCATCAGCCAGCGGAACTTGGATAGCTCGGTAATGATGTCTTCGACCACGCCATCCACGAAATAATCCTGCTCCGGATCATTGGACAGGTTGTCGAACGGCAACACCGCGATGGACGCTTTTTCCGGGTGTTGAACAACCGGCTGGTCCTTTGCCCCGGATTTGACCGCGTAGACGTGAATCGGATGGGTGACATGTTTCACTTCCTGCTCGCCCATATCGGCAAAATCGGCCTCGATCCTGTTGCGCACCTGATTGAAAACATCGCCCGAGACGCAAATGCCGCCGGGCTCGGCCAGGCCTTCCAGGCGGGCAGCGATGTTGACCCCTTCGCCATGGATGTCGGTTCCGTCATCGGTAACATCGCCAATATGAATGCCCATGCGGAATTCAAGTGGTCCTGCGTCAAGCTGCTCCTGCAATTGAATGGCGCACGAAACAGCGTCTTGAACCGACGGAAATTCCGCCAGAAACCCATCGCCGGTAAATTTTATGATAGTGCCCGACTTAACGGTGATGGCCGGGTCGATGACATCATCACGCGCCGCTTTCCAGGCGGCGACGGTGCCATCGGTGTCTTCTTCCATCTGCCGCGTGTATCCGGCCACATCCGCAGCAAGGATGGCGGCCAGCCGGCGTTGATTTTCCCTATCCGCCATTACCCCGCGACTGCCAGCGCCGCGCGGCGACGATTCAAGGTGACGAAAAGCGCGCCGACGATCACCAAATTTACTATCCCGGCGAACGCCGCGTTTGCGTAGCTGATTGTGTAGCTGCCAGTGAGATCAAAGAAATAACCGCCCTGGTAGCCACCGATGCCGTGCCCAAGCCAGCCAAACATGGTGACAATGCCAAAGGCGGAGGCGCGCCGGGCCGCCGGCGTCAGCATGCGTACGCAAACCAGGATCGAGGTCATGACGCCCGAATATCCAAATCCATAGATGGCGCCAAACAGATAAAACCCGTCTAGCGTATCCAACTGCAGGAAGGCGAATACCATAACGGTCTGCCAGCCCGACGCCACCAGATAGCTGCGCACCGGGCCAATCATGTCGGCCAGCCTGCCGAAGGCGACGCGCCCGACGACGCCAGCAAGCATCATGACGAACACGATACTGGCCGCTTCGTTGAGGCCAATACCCCGGTCTTGGGCCAACGGCACCACATGCATCAGCGGCACCGACATTGTGATGCAACAACAGACCACCGCCGCGCTCAACCAAATGATCACCGTGTTCGGGGCGAAAGGCACCGGAATGTCCTCCACCGCCGGGCTGGTATCTGCCAAGGCCGGATCCGCTTTGGGCGGCTGGCGGATCAGCAGGCAGAGCGGCACCAAAAGGATCAGCGTGATCGTTCCAAGCGCCGTGAAAGCGCCGCGCCAGCCCATCTCGCTAATGAACAAGGCCGAGGCAAATGGCACGCCGCCCTGGCCAAGGGCCTGGCCGGCCGATGCGATGCCTAAGGCCAGTCCCACATTGTGGGTGAACCAATTGCCCACGTTGGCGACCAGGGGTGTAAACAGACTGGCGGCGCCGAGGAAGCCGGCCACGAAAAACAAACCATAAAATTGCCAAAGGGTGTCGGCCCGGGCGGCGGCGAGCAACGAAATTCCAAGGGAAACCGCACCGATCAAGGCAATCCGTCGGGCGGATGTCCGATCAGCAAAGCGGCCCATGACAACACCGCCGAGAGCAACGCCAACCAATCCGGCGGTGTTGATGAAAGATATGGAGCCGCGCGGCCAGCCGAATTCCTGATTTAGCGGTATGATAAAGGCGGTTATGCCGGCGGAAATGACGCCAATGCCAAAGGCCATCAAGATCGCCGATACACCAACGATGACCCAACGATAGGCGTGGGCCGGTACAATGTCGGTATTATCGGTCATACCTTTTCCTTATAGGGCGAGAAGGGCGACCCCGAAGAGCCGCCCTTTCCGTCTCATATCGCGTGCAATCTACCGTCCCGTTTTGGCCAGCGAATGCACCCAGCCGCGCATGCGCGAGCGGGCATTTTCTAGATCGGCCTCGCTCAGGAACTTGGTGGGATCGACCTTGTCCACCGCATAGACCGGACGCATGAAATCGCTCTCATACCCAAACGGCACGGTGGCGTCGATGCACATGCCGCCCTCGAACGAAGTGTTGGACGCGGTCCATTCCTTTTCGCCGGCGGTCATACGCTCGGCCGGCATGAACGTCTGACCGCGGCCGCCCGGGATCGGGTTCAAGATATCGGTTTTGGGGTTCACCCGGGTGGTGAGGTTCCACATGATATCATCCATATCATAAGGATCGGTATCTTCGGATACCGCTATGCACATGCGCATGCCTTGGGAGCACGACAGGATGGCGGTCATGAAGTTGCGCTGCCAGCCTTCGTCAATGCGGTTGCGCTTTTTCACCTGGATGATGGCGCCGCCCCAATCGGTCATCGGATAGGGAATGACCACGTCTTGGATGATGCCGGGCTGCAACCGTTCGCACAATTCGAACATGGCCGCTTCGCGCACCGTGGTGTCGATGTTGTGATCGTCCAAAGTGTGCACGCCGAGCGCAAAGATGATCGGCTTGGTCGCCGGATCGCGCATGGTCACCGCGGTCACATGGAAGGTCGGCGCCTTATAGGCCTTGCCCATATAGCCGGCCCATTCGGGATGGAAATGGTAGCGGCCCTGAACGCCGGCGTCTTCAGACTCCTTGGTCTCAAAGCGGCGGTCGCGGGGGTCCACATAACCTTCCAGCACTACTTCGCAATCGGCCAGCGCCATGGCGTCCACGGTCTTGGCTTTGACCAGACGCACGGCTTCGCCCTGGATGGCGCCGGCGATGCCGATCTCGTCGCAGCCCTGGGGCAGGATGGCGTAATCGAAGCCGGCCCCGGCCATCAGAGTGCAGACCGGCGGCACGCCGAAGCACATGGTGATCGGGATCGGCTTGTCCTCTTTGTAATATTTGGACGCCACCTGCCACATGTGCGAGCCCGGCGATATCTGGAAGGTACCGGTATCGCCCCAACGGAAGTTCATGCGGTTGTAGCCAAGATCGGTGCCGCCGTCGAAATGCTCGCCGGTAACGCAGCGAATGCCGGAGCCGACGGTCAATTCCGGCTCAAATTCGGTGTGGCGGACCGGCACCATATATTGGTTCACATCGGTGGGTTTTTCGATGACATGTTGGTGCACGGGCGCGTCTTTGCTGTCGATCACTTCCGGTGCTATTGGGTGCGAAAAAGCGCGCGCCAGTTTCTTGGTGCGGTCGGTATCGTCTTCCCAGCCGAACATCTTGTTGATGACGTTGATATCGCCGAACAGGTTGGTGATCACCCGGTGGCCGGGCTTGCCCTTGACGTTCTCGAACAGGATCGGGCAGGAGCCGTCCAGATGTTTTTGAAGGGCAACCACTTCCAAATCGGGGTCCACTTCCTTGTCGGTGTCGATGATATCGCCTTCGGCGCGAAGCCAATCGATGGTGTTCCGCAAGTCTTTGACGCCGTCTATCTTGGCGCCGGTCTTTTTGGTCTCTGCATCCATTTTTCATCTCCTAGGCGTCCCGGATGGGCTGCGTTTGTCGGCGGCCCGGGGACGCATCAATGCCGCGTTAATCGGCGGCGGAAACGCGCCCGGACGCTGTGTCCGGGCGGTTTGGCTGATAGCCCCCTAATGCTTAGCCTGACCGCCCCGGCGTACCAATGATCTGGCGGGGGCCGTAGGTGCGGTCACTTTACAATATGGCTAAGAATTCCCGGCACTTTAGAGCAACCGGGCATGAACTCAAGGGTGTAATTGGTGGCGGAATTGGGTAAGATCACAGCGGTAATTTTTTTACGTTTGAAAATTGCCTTCATTTTCGAAAGCTCCTGGCAAAACGCTGGCGGGCAAAATGTTTGGGAGGAATACTATGAAATTCAATTTACTGGCCGCCGCCGCTATCGGCGTCATCGCCATTCCGTTGGCCGCCGCACCGGTGGCCGCGCAGAAATATAATCTGACTCTGTCGGGGGCCAGCCCGGGCGGGCTCTGGTCGCGCATCGGCGGCGGTATCGATGCCGCCATCGCCAAGGCCTATCCCGGCTCGACGGTCAGCTATCAAACCTCGTCCGGCGGCCTTGCCAACATTCCGCTGGTTGCCAAGGGCAAGGTTCCCATGGGTTTGGCCACCGATGGTGAGTTAAACGCCGCGGTCAAAGGCTCCAAGCCATATAAAGCCGCGATCGAAAACGTGCGCGTTCTTTTCCGCGCCTATGCGCCATCCTGGCGGTTTCAGGCCACCCATTTGATCCTGGCCAAAAGCTTTGCCGACAAGCATGGCATCAAGAGCTTTGCCGACATCGTTGCCAAAAAAGCGCCGCTCAGGGTTGCCATCAACCGGCGCGGCAATATGGACAGCGATGTCAGCGCCATGGTCATGCGTCTGATGGGCGCCACCCCGGACAAGATCAAAAGCTGGGGCGGACAGGTTGTGCACGCCGCATCCAAAGAAATGGTGTCGCTCTATCTGGACCGGCGCATCGACATGGTCAATTTCGGCATCGCCTACAAGCATCCGCGCGTGCGCGAGATTGCAAAGGGCGTGACGCCGGTGTTGCTGGATATTCCGGCCGACGTGACCGCCAAGGTCGCCAAGGCGTTCGGCGGCGCCCCCTGCCCGATCAAGCCGGGCGACTACAAATGGTCGCCGGCCGGCTCGTCGTCGGTGTGCATCGGCGCGGTGATTGTGGTCAACGCCTCGATGGATAACGGCACCGCCTACAATCTTGCCAAGGCAATGGTCGAGCAGATCGAAGAGTTCAAAAACAAATCCCACCGCTTGATCAAGAAAAACGCCAAGAAGAAATTCATGGCGGTCCCCGGCGCGGCGGCGTTCCATCCCGGCGCGGCCAAATACTTCAAGGAAGTGGGCTTGATGTAGGCTTAGCGCCGCCTCGATCATTGTAGAAGGGAGCATGGCCGACGCCATGCTCCCTTCGCAAATCATCTGAATTCGAATGACTTGAAGCGCCGGATTATGGCATCCAACCCGCTACTATCGGCATCCATGTGGTTTTCGGTCGGCGCGCGGCGCCGTCCGCAAGGCATCTATTATTGGGTATTCACGCCGTTCGCCGTCGCCGTCGGCGTCTATGTGATTACGGCGGCCACCTACATCATCATCGCGCCCTGGGCACTGACGGTCTTATTTTTTTCCGGCATGGCGGCGCTTGGCTTTTTGACCACCGGCGCGTTCGAACATTCGGTTTCCGAGCGGCCTACGGTGGTCGATGTGATATTGGCGCTGCTGTCCATATCCGCCGGTATTTATTTCGGCGTCAAGGCGCCGGAGATTGTGGAGCGTATTGTCCTTTTGGACGAGCTGACCAGTTGGGATATTTTCTTCGCATCCTTGGTGTTTTTCCTGACAATTGAAGTCACCAGACGATCCACCGGGCTTGGCCTGACCGGGTTGGTGTTGATTTTTGTTGCCTATAATCTTTGGGGTCACAATCTGGACGGTATCTTGCAGCACGGCGAAATCGATTATGCCCATTTCATTGAAATCACGGTGTTTACCACCGATGGTATTTTCGGCCTGCCACTCCGCGTCGCCGCGACATATGCCTTCATGTTCGTGATGTTCGGCACGCTTTTGCAGGCCTGCAAAGGCTCCGAATTCTTTTTCGATTTTGCCGCCGCCATTTCCGGGCGCCAGCCGGGCGGGCCGGCCAAGGTGGCGGTCATATCGTCGGGCATGTACGGCATGGTATCGGGCAGCCCCACATCCGACGTAGTGACCACCGGCTCGATCACCATTCCGATCATGAAGCGGCTCGGCTACCGGGGCGCCTATGCGGGTGCCATCGAAGTTGCGGCATCGACGGGGGGCTCCATCGTGCCGCCTGTGCTGGGCACGGCGGCCTTCATCATGGTCGATTTCGCCGGCGTCGAATACCGGGACATCGCCATCGCCGCCTTCATCCCGGCGATCCTTTATTACGTGTCCGTCTATTCCCAGGTGCATTTCTCGTCCCTGCGCCTCGGCCTCGGCAGCCTTGAGGATTCGCAAATTCCCAAATTCCTGACCACCATGAAAAATGGCGGCCTGTTTTTCGTGCCGCTGGTTATTCTCTCGGTCGCCCTCTTGAACGGCTATACGCCGACCATGGTGGGCATATTCGGCACCATCGCCGTGTTCGCGGTGTCATTGCTCAAGGCGGAAACAAGGGTCGGGCTGGTCACATTAATTAATGTCCTGTCTGAGACCTGTTACCGCATGGTGCCGGTAGCTGGCGCCTGTGCCGCCGCCGGGCTGGTGATCGGCGGCATTACCATGACCGGCCTAGCCGGCAAGTTCGCCCATGTGGTCAACGGCATCACCAACGCGCAGCAGTTTTCGACGCTGGCGCTGACGGCGGCGGTAACCATTGTCCTCGGCATGGGCATGCCAACGCCGAGCGCCTATATCCTGGCCGCGGCGCTGATGACACCGATCCTCACCGAGCTCGGCATCCCCACATTGGCGGCGCATATGTTCGTACTTTATTACGCGGTCATGTCGGCGCTGACGCCGCCGGTGGCAGTGGCCGCCTATGCCGCCGCATCCATTGCCGAAGACAACCCCCTTTATATCGCATTGCTGGCGGTCAAGTTTGCCATCGGCGCGTTCCTGATCCCGTTCGCCTTTGTCTATGGACCGGAGCTCTTGATGGCAGGGCCGGTGCTGATGATCCTGGTATCGGCGGTTACCGCCGCGATCGGGCTGGTGGTGCTGGCGGCAGCGCTGGAAGCCTATTTGTTCGCGCCGCTATCGGCATGGATGCGCATCGTCCTTGCCGCCCTCGGCCTCGGCATGATCGCACCGAATTTACAGGCTACCGGCGTCTCGGCGGTGATCCTGGCAGGCCTGTACGCGGCGCACACAATACGCCAGAAAAGAGCCGCGTTATGAGCGTCCAGGTAACGCCATTGTCGGACGCCATCGGCGCCGAGATCACCGGCGTTGATTTGAACGAAACCATGGACGGCGAAGTGCTCGATACCGTGCACGCCGCCTGGCTTCGCTTCAAGATCATCCTCTTTCGGGGAACGACTTTGAGCGCCGACGACCAAACCCGTTTCGCCCAAAACTTCGGCGATATCCAACCGATCCGCTCGGCCACCCATATCCTAGGCGACAACCAACAATTCATGCATGTCTCCAACCGTGACGTGGACGGCAAGCCGGGCGTCCTGCCGGAAGGCGAGATGCAGTTCCACAACGATCAGAGCTATTACGAGCGCCCGGCCAAGGCGACCATCCTCAACGCCATCGAAATACCCGATGCCGGCGGCCACACGCTATTCATGAACACGGTCAGCGCCTACGCGGCGCTATCGGCTGATATGAAGGCGCGGCTGGATGGGCTGCGCGTCCTCAATATTTATGATTACGACACCAACCCAACCATCAAGGGCGACGGCATCCGCGCCGATGCGCCCCAGTTCGAACACCCGGTGGTGATCCACCATCCCGAAACCAGGGAGCAAGCCTTGTTCGTCAGCCGCCTGATGAGCGACCACATCACCGGTATGGAGCGGGCGGATAGCGACGCGTTATTGACCGAACTGTTCGACCACATGGAACAACCGCAATTCATATTTGAGCATAGCTGGCGGCCCGGTGATCTTCTTATGTGGGATAATTTCGCGTCCCAGCACGCGCGCACCGATTTCGATCCGGCACAACCCCGCATCTTGCGCCGGGTCGCGGTCGCCGGGTCGCGCCCCGAGGCAGCACCATGAGCGAAATGGAAACTAACCCGCTGTTCGATCTTGGCGGACGCTCGGTGATCGTCACCGGCGGTGGCACCGGCATCGGCAAGGTCTATTCCACCGCCCTGGCCGGCGCCGGCGCCAATGTGGTGATCGCCGACATCGCCGCCAAGGAAGGCGAAGCGGTTGCCGCCGCCATCAACGCGGACGAAGACGGTGGCAAGGCGATATCGGTCGCCACCGACATAGCGGATGAGCCAGCGACACTGGCCATGGCAGCCACCGCCATCGACGCCTTTGGCTCCATCGACGTATTGATCAACAACGCGTCGCTGATGAGCGTCCTGGAGCGCCGCCCCTGGCACGAGATCGAGGTGGAGGAATGGGACCGGGTGATGGCGGTCAATCTGCGCGGTATGTTCCTCTGCTGCCGAGCGGTCTACGGGCAAATGAAAAAGCAGGGACGCGGTAAGATCATCAATATTTCCTCCTCCCGCTTCTGGTCGGGCGCGCCCAACCGACTGCATTATTCGACATCCAAGGCCGGCGTCATTGGGCTCACTCGCTCGCTCTCCAGCGAAGTGGGCGACGACAATATCGCAGTCAACGCGATCACGCCGGGCTTCACCGAAAGCGAAACCCAGCTTGCGTCGTCAACCACCCAATATCTGCAAGGCCAATCAGATCGCTACCGGGCGCGCGCCTTCAAGCGGGCCGAGCAGCCGGACGATCTGGTCGGCGCGGTGATGTTCCTGGCCTCCGATGCGTCCAACTTCATCACCGGCCAAACCCTCAATGTGGATGGCGGCGAGAACATGCACTGAGCTGTTTGACAAGCCCAAGCAAATATCCGAATTACCGCCATGGCCGACATCATCGACGCACACCATCATATTTGGCGCCAGGACGACCTGCCCTGGCTGGCCGGGCCCATGCTGCCGCGCATATTCGGGCCCTATGAGGCCCTCCGCCGCGATTATCCGGTAGCCGAATTTTTGGCTGATCTGGAAAGCACCGGCGTTACCAAATCGGTCTATGTGCAGGCCAATTGGGCACCGGAGCGCTTCGAAGATGAAACCGCATGGGTGCAGAAAACGGCTGACGAGACCGGTTGGCCCCACGCCATCGTCGGCTTCGCCGATTTCATGTCCGAGGATGTCCGCCCCCAGCTTGACCGGTTGGCCAAATATCCCCTGCTGCGCGGTATTCGCCAGCAAATCCACTGGCACGAAAATGAGGCTTACCGCTTCGCACCACACATGGACGTGGCGGCGGACGCCACATTCCGGCGCAATATTGCGCATCTCGGCGATTACGGACTAAGCTTCGATCTACAGGTTTTCCCCAGCCAGATGCACGGCGCCGCCCGGCTGGCCGAAGCTTGCCCCGATGTCACCCTCATCCTGCAGCATTCCGGCATGCTCGAAGATTTGTCCGATGCGGGACGCGAAGAATGGCGCACCGGTATGGAATTTCTGGCGGCGCAAAAAAATGTGGTCTCCAAGCTGTCCGCATTCGGCACTTTCATCCACCGAAACGATGCGGCCCATATTGCCGATATGGTGAGCCAGACCGTGGCCATGTTCGGTGCGGCACGCTGCCTGTTCGGCTCCAACTTTCCCATCGAAAAGCTTTGGTGCAATTACGGCGACTTAATCGCCGCCTTTCAATCCGCCGCCGAAACCCTGCCCGAAGCGGACCGGCGGGCAATCTTCCATGACACCGCAGCCGCCGTTTACCGTATCTGATCGGGCAAGCGCGTCCTAAATGTCAAAAATTGATTCTCCTACGCGCATCAATTACCGCGGCGTCGCCTATGCCTGCCTGTCCACGTCTCTCGGCGGCATGACCGTGGCGCTGACCCGGTTCATCATTGCCGAGACCGAACCCTTGACCCTGACGGCCGTCCGCTATGGCATCGCGGCGCTGATATTGATGGGAATTGTGCTGGCGGCGGGACGCTTGCCAAAATTCGCGCGCGCCGACTGGCCGGCGATCATCGCTCTGGCGCTGGTATTTTTCACGTCTTTTCCCTATTTCATGGCGCGCGCCCTTGAAGATACAACGGCCACGCGGGGCGGCATTTTCTTCGCCACAATGCCCCTGGTGACTATCCTTTTGGCTGGAATATTCCGTATCGAGCGCATGACCTGGGCGAAAGCCATCGGCGTTGTCATGGCCATCGCCGGAACCGTGTTCGCGCTGTCCGACAAGGTCGATGATATCGCGCCCATGGCCCTTCGCGGCGATATCTTCATGCTGCTTGGTATGATCTCGGCGGCCACCTTTAACGTCTTTTCCAAGCGCTACATCATGGCATACGGTGCCCTCAATATTATCGCCGTTACCATGGTGATCGGCGTTTCCGCGCTGGCGGTGCTGGCGATCATATTTGAGAGCCCATTGGGCGGCTCCCTGGATTTCGATTTTACCGGCTGGGCCGTGGTCCTGACCTTGGCGATCCCGGGCGCCGCGTTGATGATCTGGGCCTGGGGCCGAGCGCTGTCCACCATCTCGCCGACGCAAGCGGCGGTGACCGTGGGCCTCAACCCGGTGGTCGCCATCGCTATCGCCACGGTTTTATTGTCGGAGCCGTTTTCGGTGCGCGTCGTCGGCGGGCTGGTGCTGATCATCGCCGCCATCGCCATCGCCAACCGGGGCTCTGGACCGAAGCCGGTAAGCGGCTGACAAAGGTGGCTTCGCCCGATATCGTGGCCGCCAATTCCTCTAACCATTGGAAAGAACAGAACCATGAGCGGACGCGTAGACGGCAAGATCGCACTAATCTCGGGCGCCGGTTCAGGACTGGGCCAGGCAACCGCCATCCACCTGGCGCGCGAAGGCGCCCGCATCGTCGCCACCGATATCGATGGGGGAACCGCCGAAGCGACGGCAGCTTCCATCAACGGTGAGTTTCAGGGCGCCGCGGTCTCCGCCGCTCACGACGTCACAAGCCAAGAGCAATGGGTTTCGGCGGTGGATCTTGCCGCGTCGCACTTTGGCGGGCTCGACATTCTGGTCAACAATGCCGGCATAAGCCTGCACGGCGATGTAGAATCGACGCCCTACAGCGATTTCCAAAAGCTGATGGACATCAACCTCAACAGCGTCTTCTTGGGCTGCCAGGAAGCCATGAAGGTGATGAAAAGTTCCGGCGCTGGATCGATCATCAATATCTCTTCGGTCGCCGGTAAAATGGGCAATCCCAACACCATCGCCTACGGCACCACGAAGGCCGGCGTCGCCTATATGACCAAATGTGTGGCCCTGGATTGCGCGCAGAAGGGCTATAAGGTCCGTTGCAATTCCATCCATCCCACCTATATCCGCACCCCTTTGATCGATCAGTTCCTGCACGATGACGAAGCGTTGGAGCGGCTGAACAAGATGGTGCCGCTGGGGCGCATCAACGAGACCGAAGACGTCACCTTTGCCATCCTGTTCCTGGCGTCGGACGAATCGGCGATGATGACCGGCTCGGAACTGTTTATCGATGGCGGGCTTAGCGCGGGCTATACGCCGAGGGTTTAATAGAAAAAGGCCCGCCTCCAAACCGGGAAGCGGGCCTTTGATCCAGCTCCGGGCCCGAAGGCCCAAAGTTTAGGTCTTAATCCTAGTAGGTATATTTGTACGGCAACTTGACGCCGGACTGCTCGGCGATATCAAGATAGCGCGTGAACAGTTTGGTTCCGGGAAGGCCTTTCTTATCATAAAGCTGGGCTTTTTCCTTGGACCAGCCGGCCAGCGCCTTGGCCATCACCGCGCGTTCCGCGAACGGCAAATCGGTAACCGTGCTGCCCGAAGCCCGAAGCCCCTTGATCGAACCATGGAAGCGCCTGGTGGATTCCTTGGCCACCTCGACCATCCAGTTTTCGGCTTCCTCGTCGATGATCTTGCGAACATTACCCGGCAGCTTGTTATAGCTCTTGGAGTTCATGGACATCTGATAGAGGAAGGTGGAGCCCCAGCCGACATTCTTGTAATGCTTGGCTGGCTCATTCAGCTTAAAGCCTTTCCATGCGGGCGGGAAAATCACCAAGCCTTCATAGACGCCGGACTGCAGCGAATTGTAGGCTTCGTTGAGGCTGGTCTGAACGACCGTAGCGCCGGTGAATTTCAGCCAGGGCAGGTTCAAACCGGCGCCGGCAATTTTATGACCCTTGAGATCGGCCATCTTGTTCCAAGCGAACTTGGTGCCGAGGCCATAGGACGAGAACGCGCCCGCGCCCAGCCAGCGTTGGCCAAACTTGCCCAAAGCGCCGGTCCATTCCGGAAATTCCTTGTAGGTCTGGCGCGAGATTTTCATCTGCGTCGCCGGATCTTCGGTCACGAATGGAACGAAATAGTTGAACGCCAATTGGGACGCCTTGGTGGGCTCGAAGCAGGCGCACCACAATCCGACGTCGAACAATCCCTTTTCAACGCCTTCGAGGACATCGAACGGGCCCGACACGGTATTCCACAATTTGACGAATTTCAGCTTATGCTTGGTTTCGGCGGCAACGCGCTTGGATACCGTCGGCGCAAAATAGCCGTCGGCCTTGAATATCGGCTCCAACGGCTTCATGGGCTGCCCGGAGCCAATGCGCAGCGAGAAGGATTCGGCGCTGGCAAAAGACGCGGACATCATTGCCGCGGCGACCGCAATCGCGCCGAGACTAAGTGCGCTTTTGTTAATGCTTAAACTCATAAGTCATCTCCCTTGGATGTTTTCTAAACGTACGTTACTCACACATTGCAAACGCACTAATACGCGCGTAGGAATCAATGCACGGCAAGGCAATATTGCCTTGGGTAGGCATATAATATCATTTATCTTGCCAATACCAGAGAAACCAACGGGTTGATCACGGAAAGTTTAAAATCGCGGTCGGGGGCGCCGCGCTATAATTACCGCTGATCTGCGGGCAAAAAATTTGCGATTTAATTGGGAGCGCCAAAAAGCATGAGCGACAGCACTATGAATGGCCCTGGTGAAAATCCCGGTGAAAGCCCAGGCGTAAGTCCCGGCCAAAGCGCCGTCGATACCCAAGATGCGGTCACCCGGCTAACCAATGTTCTCAGCACCATATCCGCCTTTTGGGCATTGTCGCTGGCCGGTATCATTCTTTGGGATATCATCGGGCGCGGCGCCTTCGATAAGCCGTTCCTCGGCACCCACGAAATTGTCGGAAATTCGATCGTCGGCATTTTGTTCTTGGAGTTGCCTTCAACCATCAAGCGCGGCGCCATGCTTCGCACAGTGTTTATCTTCGATGCGGCGAGCGTGTTCTGGAAGCGCATTATCGACAGCGCTTCGTACCTGTGCGGCATTGCACTTTTTCTGGCCATCATTTACGGCGGCTGGGGCAACATGATCGTCAGCTGGCAGATCCTAGAAATCGAAGGGGCCGGGGCTTTTGAAGTGCCGATCTATCCGGTGCGAACACTGATCATTGTCTTCAGCGCGATCTGCGCGTTGGTCTATACCCAACTTCTTTACCAAACGGTGACCGGGCGCATTCTGCCGAAAAAGCAATAACCTCTCTAGCCGCATCCGGTTAACGCAAACATAAATTCAGGGGAGCATCCGCGTGGATCCCAATTCAGTTCTGCTAATTATCCTGGCCCTTTTGATCTTTCTGGTGGTCGCCGGTCTGCATATCGGCCTGGTGCTCGGCATTGTCTCGCTGATCGGCACCTACATGCTGTTCGGCGAAATGATCATCACCCTGGAACTGGCCAATCAGGCCGCCTATGCGGTGCTCCGAAACTCGGTGTTTGCAGCCATCCCACTGTTCGTGCTGATGGGCGAATTTATGAGCAAATCGGGCATGGCTACCGATCTCTATAAGATCGCCAACCATTTTCTGCGCAAATTGCCCGGCCGCCTAGCCGTCGCCACCGTGTTCGGCAACGCCGTGTTCGCCGCCGTGACCGGCGTCAGTATCGCGTCCGCCATGACCTTTTCGCGCATCGCCTACCCGGAAATGCGGCGCTACGGCTACAACCGGTCCTATGCCCTCGGCGCCATTGCCGGCAGCGCCAGCTTGGGCATGCTGATCCCACCCAGCGTCCTTTTGATCATCTGGGGTATCGTGATCGAGCATTCCATCGGCAAATTGTTCCTGGCCGGTTTCATTCCAGGAATCATATTGGCGCTCCTGATGGGCATCTATTGTTCGGCCCGCGCCGGCATGAACAAGGAATTGGCGCCATCCATTGCGGCCGGCGACGAACAGACGCCGACGGGCCAGGAAATGGTCAGCGGCCTCGGCGTCGTGGCTTTGATTCTTTTGGTGCTTGGCGGGTTGTTCATGGGCTTGTTCACACCGTCCGAATCGGCCGCCGTCGGCTGCGGCGGATCGATCATCTTTGCCATAATCAAGGGCATGCGCTGGCCGCATTTCCGCGTCGCCATTATCGATTCGGGCAAAACCATCGCGCCGATCATGTTTCTATTGATGACCGCCGCCATGTACTCCAAATTTCTGGCGTTGGGCAATATTGTTCAGATCATCCAGGATATGATCAACGGCCTTGGCCTTTCCGGCATCGGCGTGACCATTCTGATGGTGGTGATCTGGCTGGCCATGGGCACGCTAATCGATAGCATTTCCATTATCCTCCTGACCGTGCCGATCTTCTGGCCGCTGGCCGAGGCGGCCGGCTGGGACCCCAACGCCTTCGCCATCTTCGGCATCCTCGCCATCGAAGCGGGACTGTTGACGCCGCCGTTTGGGTTGCTGGTCTATACGGTGAAGGGCGCCGTGCCTGATTCCTCGGTAACCCTCACGGAGATTTTCGCCGGATCGATCCCCTATTGGCTATTGATGCTGGTTGTCATGATCATCATCTGGGTCTGGCCGATCACGGCAACTTTCCTGACCCAAACCCAATAAGTCACGGTCCTTAATTCAAGGCGTAGGGCCGGTATAAATTATGAGCAACCAAGCAACTGACTGGCGCATCGGCGTCGATACCGGCGGCACGTTTACCGATATCGTACTGACCGGTGGTGATGGCGACATTCGCGTCGCCAAGGTTCCGAGCACGCCGGAGAACCCTGCCCGCGCCCTGGTCACCGGAGCCGAGAGCATATTGGCCAGCGCCGGGCTCGGCCACGAAGAATTGCGCGCCATTTGCCACGGCACCACGGTGGCCACCAATGCTTTGCTGCAAGGCCAGATCGATGATCTAGCGCTGGTCGTCACCAAGGGCTTCCGCCATGTGTTGGAGATCGCCCGCCAATCGGTGCCCGAAGGTTACGGCAATTCCTATTTCTGGGTGAAGCCGGACCGCATAGTCCCGGTGCACCGGGTGTTCGAAGTGGACGAGCGTCTGGATTTCACCGGAAATGTGATCCGCGAGCTGGACGAGGATGGTGTCCGAAACGTGGCGCGGCGCTTGAAAAAGCGCGGCCTTTCAGCGGTCGGGGTTTGCCTTATCCATTCCTACGCCAACGCCGATCACGAACAAAGGGTGCGGGGTATCTTGGAAAGCGAATATCCCGAATTGACGGTTTCAATCTCGTCCGATGTATGGCCCGAGTACCGGGAATATGAGCGCGCCGTGACCACCCTGGTGGATGCCTTCGTCAAACCCCACATGCGCCGCTATCTGGGTGACATATCCGCGCTGTTGCCATCAACTTTAAGCCAGATGCCGTTCCTGGTGATGCAATCTTCGGGCGGCGTTTTGTCGTCCGAACAGGTGGCCCATAAGCCCATCGCGACGGCTTTGTCCGGTCCCGCCGCCGGCGTCGTTGGCGCCAGTGCCATGGCCAGACTGGCGGGCCGCGAAAATATCATCACCCTGGATGCGGGCGGCACTTCGACCGATATCTGTCTGGTGCAGGCGGGCACCCCGCAGGTGACCACGTCCGCCTCCATCGGGCCGTTCCCGGTGCGCCTGCCGATGATCGATATCCGCACCGTCGGCACCGGCGGCGGCTCTATCGCCTGGATCGGCGCCGAGGGCCAGTTGCGCGTCGGCCCGAAAAGCGCCGGCGCCGAGCCGGGGCCCATGTGCTATCCGAACGGCGGCGATGCGCCCACAATCACCGACGCCAACGCGGTCTTAGGCCGCATCCCGGCGCAATTGATCGGCGGCGCCATCGCCCTTGATGTGGGCCGAGCGCGCGCCGGCTTGGCCGAATTGGGCAAACAGCTTGGCGGCGATATGGGGCCTGAACGGCTGGCCGCCGGCATTATTGAAATCGCCAACTGGAACCAGGCCAACCTGATCCGCCAAATGACCATCGAACAAGGCATCGATCCTCGCCAGTTCGCGCTGCTGTCTTTCGGCGGCTCGGGCCCGGCGCAGTCGCCGGCAGTGATGGAGCTTCTGGGTCTGGATGCCTGCCTGGTGCCGCCCAATCCGGGCAATCTGTCGGCATTGGGATTGCTGATGGTTGATTACCGCTCCGACCATGTGTTCACGCAAATCGTTTCCGGCGATCAACTGAGCCCTGGAATGGCCGCCGGAATTTACAGCGATCTGGAAAGGGATGCCGCCGAGACCCTGGCCCGGGACGGCGTCGCGGCGGGCGATATCATGGTCCTCCGTCAGGCCGATGTGCGCTATTCCGGCCAATCCATGGAGGTGCGCGTCAATCTTCCGGGCGGCGCCATCACCGAGGCGGCGCTGGCTGCCATGGTAGAAAACTTCCACGCCGCCCACGAGCGCACCTTCGGCTATTGCTACCGGGGCACCCAAGAGATCGAGATCGTGAATTTCTGCGCATCGGGCCTCGGCAAGGTACAAAAACCGGAATTGCCGGCGGCGGATGTCACCGAACAGCCGTTCCCGGACGCAGCCGAAATGCGCCAAGTTTACTTCGGCGAAGATTGGATCGACACACCCATCTATGACCGCGCTTCGTTGGAGGGCGGCATGACCGGCACCGGCCCCATGGTGATCCAGGAGTTCGGCTCGACCACGGTGGTGTTTCCGGGACAATCGGTATCGGTGGACGGCTACCAAATCTTGATCATCGGGAGGGCGCCATGAGGTGGACCGAAACCGAGCAACGACAGATTGCCGCCATTAACGCCCGCATCCCAGATGTGGACCCGATTGTCCTGCAAATCGTCGAGGGCACGCTGAATTCCATCGAAGCCGAGATCGAGTTTGCGGTCGAACGCACGGCGCGCTCGCCGATGATCCGCGAAGCCCATGATTTTCGCGTCGGCCTGTTCGACCGCTTCCAGCGCAAGCTTACCGGGCGCTCCTATTCGGCCATACCCGATGCGGTGACCCGGGATTATGCGCCCGAAACCATGAAGCCCGGCGATGCCTATTTCATGAACGACACCTATGATACCGAGGGCGCCATCGGCCATTTGCCCGACATGTGCTCCACCATCCCGGCCTTCTTCAATGACGATCTAATCGCCTATATCCAGGTGTTCGGCCATCACGACGATATCGGCGGCAAGGTGCCGGGCTCGATGCCGGGCACCGCCTTGTCGGTGTTCGAAGAGGGGCTGATGATCCCGCCGATCAAGCTCTACAGCGAAGGCGTTCGCAACGAAGAAGCCTTCAAGATCATCCGCCGTAACTCCCGCGTGCCCGAAATGCTGGAAGCGGATGTGGATTCCGAAGTCCAGGCGGTGATCATGGGCGCGGCCCGCATGACCGAATTGTTCGCCCGCTTCGGCAAGGACGTCGTCGAAAACTGCTTCGCCGCCATATTCGAGCGCACCCGCCAGACATTCCTGGACGAATTGTTCCCCAAAATTGCCGACGGCACCTACTACGCCGAAGATTACGTGGAGCACGACGCCTTCACCGATCCCCTGCTGCACAAGATCGCCGTCACCATGACCAAGACGGCCGATAAGATTACCCTGGATTTCAACGGCACCGACGCACAAGCGGTCGGTCCCATAAACTGGGCCGCCGATTATGCCGAGGGCCGCTTCTTAATCAAATGGATCGCGCCGATCATGCGCAACCTGGCCGAAAGCCCGGAGCGTGCTGCCGAAATTCCCTGCAACGAAGGCGTCGTCGATCTGTTCGAAGTGGTGTTCCCCGAAAAAGGCACTCTGATCACGCCGGTGCGTCCGGCGCCCACCAATGCCCGCGCCTTCGTATTGCTGCGCATGCTGAGCCTGTTCGCCGGCGCCCTCGCCCAGGCGGTGGACGGCAAGATGCCCGCCGATCAGGAAACCATCCGCTATACCGGCTTCTATGGCTATGATCGGGCCGGCGATTATTTTCTGTCCCGCGAAGTGTTAGGCGGCGGCGGCGGCGGGCGCTATTACGCCGACGGCTCGGACGCCATCCACGTGGTGCCCGATTCCCGCAACCAGCCGGCCGAGTTTACCGAAACCCGCTATCCCTTGCGCGTCGAAAAATTGGCCTTGGCCCCCGATTCCGGCGGCGCCGGAGAGTTTCGCGGCGGCCTCGGCTACGAAAAGGAGTACCGCTCGCTCACCGATTGTTTCACACTGGTGTCGGCCGACCGGGTGCGGCTTGGCTGTTATGGCGTCAATGGCGGGCACGCCGGGGCGCCCTTTGGAGTCTTTGTGGATGCCGAGGGCGCGGCCCGCAAATTGGGCGGACTGGAAGACGAAATTCCGATCACCGAGGACGAATTGATGCGCGTCACCACCACCGGCGGCGGCGGTTGGGGCAACCCGTTGGACCGCAGCGCCGAAGCGGTGCGCATGGATGTCTGGCAAGGCAAAGTATCAACGGAGCGGGCGTTGGAGGATTACGGCGTGGTCATGGCCGCCTTCGACGACGACGAGCCGATCATCGATGTGCCCGCCACCGAAGCCAGACGCGCCGAAATGCGCGGCCGGCAATCGGGCGAGCGGGTGATCATTGACCGGGGCCCCGGCATCGATGCGGTGACGCCGGCCAACAAGCAAGGCGCAAAACCGAAAAGATACGGATGATGATGGAGGCCACCGAAATTGCGCGTCTGGTGGCGGCGGGCGAATTGCGCGCCGAAGATGTTCTCTCCGATCATCTGGCGCGCATCGATGCTACCAATCCCGGTATCAACGCCATCGTCACGCTGACACCGGAATTGGCCCTGGAAGCGGCGCGGGATATCGACAGGCGGGTGGCGGGTGGCGATACGGTCGGCCCTCTCGCCGGGGTACCCGTCGGCATCAAGGATATTATCGAGACGGCGGGCATTCGCACCACCTACGCCTCGCCTTTGTTCAAAGATAACGTGCCCGACGAAGACGCCCTCACGGTTCAGCGCATCAAGGCCGCCGATGGGGTTATCGTCGGCAAGACCAACACGCCGGAATTCGCCACCGGCGGCAACACCAACAACGCTATCTTCGGCGCCACCCGCAATCCCTGGAATACGGATTTGACCCCGGGCGGTTCCACCGGCGGCGGCGCGGCAGGGCTGGCGGCGGGCATGTTCGCGCTCGCCCTTGGCACCGATCTAGGCGGCTCGCTGCGTCTGCCAGCGGCCTTTTGCGGCGTCGTCGGTATTCGCCAGACGCCCGGCCTGGTGCCCTTCGCCCCCAATCCAACGCCCTTCGATCTGTTCGAAGTTCAAGGCCCCATGGCCCGCACCGCGGGCGACGTCGCCCTGGCGCTCAGTGTGCTAGCCGCACCCGATGCCGGCTTTCCCGTCGGCAGCCACGGGAGCCCGGAATTTGAGCCTAAGACCGCGCCGCTGCGCATCGGTTATGTGGAGGATATCTCCGGGGTCGGCATCGAAGCCGATATCGCCGCCGCCTGCGGTGCCGCCGCCGGCGCCCTCACCCGCCACCAAGTGGAAGAGCTTGAGCTCGATCTATCGGAAGGCCGCGATGCCTTTACCACGCTGCGCGGCCAATGGATGGTCAACAAGCATCTGGCGAACTTGGATCGGCTGGACAAGATGGGCGACAATCTGGCCGGCAATATTCGGAGCGGTCTTTCCCAGACGCCCACCGATATAGCCAAAGCCGAGGCAACGCGGGGAAAATTGTGGGGCGTTATGGCAAACTATTTCACCCGCTTTGATCTTCTTGCAACGCCGGTGACGGCGGTCTCCCCATTCCCGTGGCAGCAGAATTATCCCGAGACCATCAACGGCGCGCCGATGCAGACTTATATCGACTGGATCGCGCCCACCTTCGTGATCTCGCTGCTCGGTCTGCCCGCCTTGTCGGTTCCGGCGGGGCTGAACCAGGATGGATTGCCGGTGGGGCTACAGATTATCGGGCCGCGCTATTCCGAAGCCGCCATGCTGGCGGTGGCGGCGGAGATACAAGACGCCATCCCGATCGCCTTTCCTCAGTAGCCCACCTTCACCAGATAGAGCCCTTCCGGCGGCGCTGTCGGCCCGGCGCGGGTGCGGTCCTTGGCGGCCAATATGGCGGCAATGTCCGCAGCCGACCACTTACCCTCGCCCACCAATTTCAACGTGCCGGCGAAGTTGCGCACCTGATGATGCAGGAACGAGCGCGCCCGAACCTGGATGTGGATCTCATCACCGGCGCGCGTGACGCGCAATTCGTCCAGGGTTTTGACCGGACTGTCGGCCTGGCACTGGGCAGCGCGGAAGCTGGAAAAATCATGGTTGCCGATCAGGGCCTGGGCGGCTTCGTGCATGGCCCCGGCGTCCAAGGCCACCGGCACCCACCAGACCCGGCCCGCATCGACCGCCGGCGGTGGGCGGCGGTCCAGGATGCGAAACAGATAGCTGCGTTCGCGGGCCGAAAAACGGGCATGGAATTGGCGGTCTACTTCCTCGGCGGCCAGCACCGTCACCGGCAGCCCGCGCAGATGAAAATTCAAGGCATCACGAACGGTGCTGCCATCGGTGTCTTTTTCGATATCCACATGCGCCACCTGGCCCAAGGCATGGACGCCGGCATCGGTGCGCCCGGCGCCCTCTACCAATTGGATCTCTCCGCAAAAGCTGGTAACTGCGTTCTCCAGAGACTGCTGCACGGAAGCGCCGTTGTCCTGGCGCTGCCAGCCGTGGAACGGTCCGCCGTCATATTCGATGATGAGTTTGTAGCGTGTCATGGCATTTCGGCTACGGCTTGCGCCCCCACAAGGTTTCGGTCTTGGCCAGGGCCATGTCGCACTCGACTAAATAGTCCCACGGATTGTCGCCATTGTTCTTGTTTCACGTTTGCCTCAATCCAACCTAGTGCCCTTGGTGATCTTGTGGCCGCGCAAAAATTCTTCCGCCGCCATCGCCTTGCCGCCGCTCCGCTGCAGCCGCGTGATACGCACCGCGCCGGCGCCGCAGGCGATGGTCAGCTTATCGTCCAGCACTTCGCCGGGCGCGCCGCTGCCGTCCACCATTTCGAGCCCGAGGATCGATAGCCGTTTGCCATTCTCTTCAAACCAGGTGCCGGGCCAGGGATTGAAGGCGCGCTGACTTCGTTCGATCTCCAGTGCCGTCCGGGACCAATCCATACGCGCTTCGGTGCGATCCAGTTTGTCCGCATAGGTGATCCCGGTTTCAGGCTGGGCGTGGGGTGTCAGGTTTTCGATGCCTGCCAGCACCTGAACGATCAGCTTTGCGCCGATGGCAGCCAAGGCATCGTGCAGGCTTTCGCCGGTGGTCTCGGCAATGATCGGAACGGCGCCGTGCAACAGTTCCGGGCCGGTATCCAAACCCTCGTCCATCTGCATGATGGTGACGCCGGTCTCGGTATCACCGGCGGCGATGGCCCGCTGGATGGGCGCCGCGCCGCGCCAACGGGGCAACAGCGACGCATGCACATTGAGGCAGCCGAGGCGTGGCGCTTCCAATATGGCTTTCGGCAGGATCAACCCATAGGCGGCGACCACCGCCGCATCCAAATGCAAAGCCCGGAAATCATCTTGAGCGCCGCTATCTTTGAGGCTTACCGGCGTCCTGACTTCGAACCCATTGGCTCCCGCATAGGCATGCACCGGGCCAAGCTTCACCTTTTGGCCGCGCCCGGCAGCGCGCGGCGGCTGGCAATAGACTGCGGCAATCTCGTGACCGGCTTTGATCGTTGCTGCCAGGATGGGCACCGAAAAATCCGGCGATCCCATGAAGGCGAGGCGGAGAGGTCCGGCCATGGTTTTAGGCCTCCGCCGTTTCTTTGGCCTTTTGTTTTTTGGTTTTGCGCAGTTTGCGCAATATCAGGCTGCGTTTCAGGCTGGATATGTGATCGACGAACAGCACGCCGTCCAGATGATCCATCTCGTGCTGAATGACGGTGGCCAGGATGTCTTCCGCTTCCAGCTCTTGGCGCTTGCCGTCCCGGTCCAGATACCCGACCTTGATTTTGGCCGGACGCTCCACCTCGGCATAGTGTTCGGGCAGCGACAGGCAGCCTTCTTCGTATTTGAACAAATCCTCCGACGCTTCCAACAATTCCGGGTTGATCAAAAATATAGGATCGCGGTTATCGGGATCCCGGGACACGTCAGCCACCAAAATCCGCTTTTGCACATCCACCTGAGGCGCCGCCAGGCCAAGGCCGGGAGCCGTATACATGGTGTCCAGCATATCGTCCAACAGCCGGACGATATCGGCGTCCACATTCTCGACGGGAGCGCAGGTGACTTTCAGGCGCGCATCGGGCGCGATGATGATCGGCAAAAGGGCCATGGTGATTCGCTATAATTAACTGGGAGTGCTGGAAATAGGACAGGCGGAGCCGACGGTCAAGTTCTTGCAAACCCAAGGGCCCGGGCAGCAGCGGCTCACGGCAATTGCACCGGAGCGTATGTTGCGGCATGGTCGCCCCATGGATTTTACCAACATCATTATTGCCCTCGCCGCCTTGGCGCTCGGTTTGGCCGCCGGACGCGCCCTCTGGCATTCCAAATCCAGCGCGCTGGCGTTGGATATTGAACGGCTGCGCGCCGAGCGCAATGGCTTCCGCGGCGACGCCGAGCGGCTCAAAATCGAAAACACCCGGCTGGAGACAACCCTCGAAAAAGACCGCGAGGCGCACGAGGAAAAACTGGCGCTGCTAGTGGCCGCCGAGGAACGGCTGAAAATGCAATTCCAGACGGTGGCCACCGAGATTCTGAAAGGCCAGAGCACCACTTTCACCAAGCAAAACAAGGATCAGTTGGGCACCCTCCTTAACCCCTTGGGCGAGAGGATCAGGGAGTTCCAGCAAACCTTGCAGACCGCTCATACGGAAACCAAGACCGAGCGCGGCATATTGAAAGAGCAGATCAAGAACCTGACCCTCGCCAGTGCCGACATGATGACTGAAACCGGGAACCTAACGCGCGCCCTGAAAGGCGACACCCAGGCCCAGGGCGCCTGGGGCGAGATGATTTTGGAAACCATCCTCGAAAAATCCGGCCTTCGCGCCGGCGAGGAATATGAGCCCCAGACCAGCCATACGGACGACCAAGGCAACCGGCTGCGCCCGGATTTTTTGGTCAAGCTCCCCGGCGAGCAGCGCATTGTCATCGATTCCAAGGTGTCGCTGAAAGCCTATGAGGCCTTCACCTCCGCCGAAGACGAAGACGAGCGCAGCGCTAATCTGCGCGCCCATATGCAATCGCTGCGCACCCACATCAAAGGCCTTGGCGAAAAGAATTACCAGATCGCGGTCAATTCCCATCTGGATTACGTGATCATGTTTGTGCCCATCGAGGGCGCGCTGGCGGCGGCGCTGCAACAAGACCCGGAATTGATCGGCTATGCGATCGAGCAAAATGTGCAGATCGCGACGCCGAACATTTTAATCACCGTGCTGCGCACCATCGCCAATGTCTGGCAGGTGGAACGGCGCAACCGCAATGCCGACGAGATCGCCAAGCGCGCCGGTGGCCTCTATGACAAGTTTGTCGGCTTCGCCGGTGATATGGATGCTCTCGGCGGGCGCCTCGATCAGGCGCAGGTCAGCTACGATGCAGCGCTGAACAAGCTGTCGATCGGGCGTGGCAACATCGTCCGCCAGATCGAACAGCTTAAGGACATGGGCGCCAAGACGTCGAAATCCATGCCAGAGGATTTACTGGAAGACGCTGCCCAAGATGATGATGCGCCCGGCATCGAATATTTGCCGGGCAGTTCCGAGCCGAACGCCGCCGAATAATATTTCGCCCGCAGCCCGCCAGCCCCGCGCCAGCCGGAATCAATCCGCCGGAAAATATTTGTCGATCCAGTCTTTCACCAAATTGATCACCCTCGGATCGTTTTCGCCGAACATGAAGTGATCGACGCCGGCCATGATGTATAATTCGGCGTTTTCGCCGGCGTGGGCGAACAAATCCATGGAGCCCGATGGCCGCACCACGATGTCGGAGGCAGCGTGGATGATCATTAGCGGGCGCGGCGCCACCTTGGCCACATGGTCCTGCGGACAGAAATCCAGGGTCTCGATAGCCGTTTTGACGGAAAAATCGAAGGTCGAGCGCTCGTCGATATTGGCGCGCAAAGGCTCCGGGATCGGCACAATATCGAAGCGGTGGGCGCGCGGTGCTTCCTCGCCGGCGGCCAGCTTGGCGCGGCCGTCGGCGATCATGTCGGCGAATTTTTTGGCTTCCTCCGGGGAAGAATGCAAATCGCCCAGAAAACGGTGCGAATCGCCCCAGCCGCCTTGGGCGATGACCGCCTTGGCGCGGTCGTCTTCGGCCGCCGTACAGGCCGCAACGACGGCGCCGTAGCTGGTGCCCAGCAGCGCAATGCGGTTTGCGTCCACTTCCGGGCGCGACGCCAAGTAATCGATTGCCGCCTTACAATCGGCAATTTCTTCGGCCGGCACGACGACGCCGCGCGGCCCTTCTGATGCGCCGCAGCCCCGGAAATCGAAGTTCAGACAGGCATAGCCCCATTCGGGAAACTGCGCCGTCGACCAGCGCTGGGCGGGCCCATCCTTGTGGCCGCCGAAGCCATGCATGATGACAAAGGCAGGTAGCTTTTCAGCCCTCTCGTCTGGTGCGTGGAACACGCCGGAAAGCGCCAAGCCGTCTGACTGGAAAGTGATATTTTCTTGCATGGTTTCCCCCGAATTTAAGGTGGCATTACCGGTTAATCCGGCTTCCGGGTCAAGCTATTCCGCCTCGATCTTCGCCGCCCATCCGAAATCATCGAAGATGGTGTAGAGCGCCGGCAGCAGTATCAGGATCAGCACCGTCGCCGTCATTAGCCCAAACGCAATGGACGTCACCAGCGGGATCAAAACCTGGGCCTGCAGACTGGTTTCGGTCAGCAATGGCAAGAGCCCCATGATGGTGGTGGCGGTGGTCAGGAAGACGGCGCGGAAACGCATCTTGGCGGCGTGGGCGGCGGCGGCGGCGGCGCTTTCCCCGGCGCGGCGCTGGATGCGGATAAACTCCATCAGCAGAATGGCGTTGTTGACGACAACTCCGGCCAGCGAGGCAAAGCCGACGATGGACGGCATCGACAGATCGAGGCCTAATAATATGTGCCCCCAAATAACGCCGATCAGGCCTAAGGGAATAGCGACCATGACGATCAGCGGCTCCAAATAGTTGCGGAACAGGAAGCTGAGCAGCAAATAGACGCCGACCAGCCCAATCAGGAAGCCGTTGCGCACGGAGCTTCCGGTCTTGGCGCCCTCCGCCACCTGCCCCCTGGCATCGACGCTGACCCCTGGATATTTGGTGGCCAGTTCAGGCAGTAATCGGGTCTGCATATCGGCGATGATCTCGGCGGTATTGGCCACATCGGTGTCTACGTCGCCCTGGATGGTCACCGTGCGGGCGCCATCGATGCGGTTGATGCGGGCTAGTCCGCGCCCGCTTTGCAAAGTGGCAACGGCGCTCAACGGAATTTGCGCGCCGCCCTCGCCCGAGACGCTGAAATATTCCAGATCGTTGAGGCTGTCCTTGTCGGCGGCGGCTAGGCGCACATCGATCTCGTATGACTCCGCGCCCACCTGTACTTCGCCAGCCGTCCTTCCGTAAAATGCGGCGCGCAGTTGGCGGGCGATCATCTCTGAAGTTAGACCAAGCGAGGTGGCACCATCTTTCAGGCGGAGGCGAATCTCCGGCTTGCCGGGGCGTAAGTCATCGGAAAGATCGCGCACCCCGGCATAGCCGCCAAGCCAGCTCTGCATGGCCAGCGAGGCGGCCTTCAGCTCCTCCAGATTACCGCCGCCGAGGCGGATATCGATAGCGCGCCCCGCCGGGCCCAAAGTCGGCTCGGTGAATTTCAACGCAATCACATCGGCCTGTTTGCCCACCGCCCGGCGCCAGCGCTGCAACAAATCTTCGGCGCTGATGGTGCGTAATTCGGTGCCTAGAATATCGGCGGTCACGGTTGCGATATGGGGCCCGGTCTCGAACGCGTCGATATTTTCGTTGAAGCGCACGTTAATATTTTTGATCAGGCCTAAGCCGCCCGGCTGGCTGGGTGACAATTCCTTGCCGATATCGGTGATGGCGGTGGATATGCGCGCCACCAGATCGGCGGTGCGGGCAAGCGGCGTGCCTTGCGGCATCAGGATGCGGGCTTCAACCACGTCACCCTCGATATCGGGAAAAGCGCGGAATTTTAAGACCCCGCCGGCGACCATCGAAACCGAAAACAGAAACATCATGATCACCAGCCCGAGGGTCAGGTAGCGCCAGTGAATGGCGGCGGCGATGATCCGCGCCAGGGGCACATCGCGCAGCCACTCGATGCCGGCTTCTAGTTTGCGCCGGATCAGCGGCGGCGGCGCCTGGCCAGCGCCGCTGAGAGTACGGGAAATATGGTGGGGGAGGATCAAAAACGCCTCCACCAGAGAGACGCTCAACACCATCAGCAATATGATCGGCATGAATTTGAGGATGCTGCCGATATCGCCCTTCAGGAACGCCAGCGAGCCGAACACAAACACGGTGGTCAGAAACGACGATATGACGCCGGGCGCCACCTGTTTGGTGCCGTCCACCGCAGCCTTTAGGGGCGCTGAGCCGGCGCGCATATGGGCGGCGATGTTTTCGGCGATGACTATGGCGTCATCGACCAGCAACCCGATGCCGATCAGCATACCGACCATGGTGATCATATCGAAGGACAGCCCGGTGAACGCCATGAAGGCAATGGCACCCAAAAACGATACCGGAAAGCCCATCGATACCCAGAACGAAAAGCGCGCGCTGAAAAACAACGACAAGGTGATCATCACCAAAATCAGGCCCTGCCAGCCATTTTTGATCAACAGCGACAAGCGGTCATCGACGATGGAGGATATATCCCTGGTAATGGTGAAAGTGACGCCGGGCGGCGCCCTTTGGCGCTTGTCATCGAGGAACGCCTTGACCGCGCCGATCACCTTCAAGGTATCCTGATTGCGGGTTTTGGAAATCTCCAATATGGCGGCCCGGACGCCATTGAAGACCACGCGGCTTTCCGCCAATTCAAACATATCGGTGATTTTGGCGATGTCGCCGAGGCGAATCTCGGCGCCCGAGGCGGAGCCAACCACCACCAAATCCCTGAACTCCAACGGATTGCGGCGCTCGTCATCGAAGCGCACCAGGATATCGCTTTCGGTGGTTTCGATGGTGCCGGCGGGCAGATCAAAGCTTTGCCGGGCAATGATTGCGGCGATGTCATCGACGCTTAATCCATATTGGCGCAAGGTTTGCGCCGCAACTTCGATGCGGATCTGGTGATCGGAGAAGCCGCGCACATTAACCTGCGACACTTCGCCGGTGGCCAGCAGATTGTCTTTGATGTCCTCGGCGTAAGCCTTGAGATCGGTCGCCGACATGGGCCCTGAAACGGCGACGGCGGCGACAAAATCGGTGAGGCCGATCTGGCGGATGGCTGGGTCTTCGGCCAGGTCGGGGAAATTATCGATGGCCTCGATCTCGGTCTTTATCTCGTTCTGGAAGCGGTCGAAATCGCTGCCTTCGAGCATTTTTGCAATTGCGGTGCCGACATTTTCGCGCGCCTCGCAGCGCACTTCGTCCACGTCTTTGACTTTTTCCAGCGCCTCCTCGATGCGCCGGCAGATGGTCCGCTCCACCTCCTCGGCGCTGGCGCCAGGATAGAGCACACGCACTTCGACCTCGTCGGCAGGGATCACAGGAAAGGTTTCGCGCTTGACGCTGGACGCCGCGATCAGGCCGATGGCGATGAACAGCACCATGACCAAATTGGCGGCGGTCGGATGCTCGGCAAAGTAACGGATCATCAGAAACCAGCCTTGCCGGCGGCTTCGGCAATCAGCCGGGCCCGGGCGCCTGCATCGGCGGCCGGGTCCAGAAGCATGCCGTCAATGGCCGGGATCAGATCGGAAATGACAATGCGCTCGCCGGCCTTGATGCCGCTTTCGATCACCGCCACGCCGCCCAGAGAAAGGCGCAATTTGACGCTTCGAATTTGCAGACGATTGTCCGCCGTCACCACGAACGCCTTGCCATCACGGAGGGCAGATCGGGGAATAACGGTCTCGCCGGCGCGCACGCGGCCGCGCAGTTCCACCTCCACATACATATTTTTGGCCAGCGGTGGGCGCGCATCCCCCGCCGCGATTGCATAGGGATTGTCGACGGCGACAATGACGCCGATGGTGCGCGTGCGGGGATCGATGCGGTCGGCAATACGCGCCACGCGGCCCTGCCAGGTGCTGACCAAGGCACCAGCTTTCAGCCGGATAATGGGGGTCAGACCGAGGATATTTTCGATCTCACCCATGGCCTGTTTCGCCGTAACGCCGGCGATGCGGGCGGGATCTAGAAGCTGGAACATTTTGTCGATGGGCAGTTGCGCCGATATTTCCGATATATTGATGGAATCGGCGATCAACAATGTCTGCCCCGATTTTGCGAACTGTGCTTTTTCCACATTCACTTTTGCAATACGTGCGTCGAACGGCAGGGTGATGATGGTCCGTTCCAGATCGCGCCGGGCGTTCGCTATGCGAATGCGCGCCGAGGCCAGTTGGGCGTCCAACTTCTGCTTTTCTACCGGCAACAGGTTGAGGACGTTAGCTAAGGTTTGAATGCTTTGCTGGCGCACTAGCAGATTGCGCTCTTCGGTATCAACGGCGGCCGCCGAAGCCACCCGGGAGCGTACCAGTTGGCGCTTGCGATCCAGCTCCCGCCTGGCGATGGCCAACAAGCGGTTTTCGATGGCCAGGGACGCCCTTGTATTGGCGCCGCGCCCGGCCAGTTCGGCCAGTTGCGCACCTATGACGGCGACATCGGCCTCGACGGAGCGCAAGGCGAGCCGGTAGTCGGCGGGATCAATGCGCAGCAAAATGGTGCCCTTGGGCAAAATGGCGCCGGATTTCAGTTGGCTGTGAATTTCGATGACCTTGCCCTGAACCTCAGCCACCGCTTCCCAGACGGTGCCCGGCGTCACCGTACCGAAACCCAGCGCCCGGGGCACAACATCGGTCCTGGGAACGGTGATGATACGCACTTTGCGCGCCACCTCGCCGGCGCCAGAGCGTCCCGGCTCGGCCGGATTGCGCACATTATAGGCAACAAAGGCAACGCCGATCAGGATCGGCACGATGATCAATAGCCGTTTCCAGATGCTTTTTCCCGGATTGCTTTGGGTCTCACTCATGAGGTCTCTCCTTGGGACTCGGCCATTGGCAAACCGAGCGAGGCAAGCACCGAATGGCGCACCTCGCCGGCCACCAAGGCGATTTCATCGGGGCCATATTCCTCCAATCCGAGGCGGCGCAGCAGCACCACCCGCGCCACCCCGAATACGATCACCTGACCCATGACCGCGTGGGCGCGAATGGCGGCGCGGGGATCGTCATCACTGCGGCCCAACGCCGCCGCCACCAGGCGGGTGAGGCAGCGATGCATGGGCGCGACGCGGCCGTCATACAAAATCTGGAAATCTTCGGATGGATTGGCGTATTCGCGCATCACCAGCGGCGCCCGCCAGCGCATGAAATCGCTACCAATAAAAATGTGCAAAACCGTATCGGCAAAGCTGGCGACCAAAGGTGCAAGCGCGTCCCGGTTGCCGGCGGCGCCGGCGATAGCGGCATCCATGCGCGCCATGGCCGGGCCGAACATGGGTTCGGTATCGGCTACCAATTGCTTCAAAAGCGTGCGGTAAAGATCGCGTTTGCCGCCGAAATGATAGCCGATGGCGGCGATATTGACGCCCGCCTTGGCCGCCAGGCGGCGCGTCGTGACCGCCTCGTATCCTTCCAGGGCGAACAATTCCAGCGCCGCGTCCAGCAACTGAGCCCGCGTCTCGTCACCCCGCGCCGGTTGGGCGTTGGTGGTGATGGTAGGTGTGGCCGTAGCGGTATTCTCGCTGCCTGTTTTGCTATCGGATTTGGTGCCCGGTA
>JABHAA010000155.1 GCA_018674495.1 Rhodospirillaceae bacterium
CGCCGCCGATGATCCAGATTTCCTTTTTCACCAGGTAATCGGCGAACTGCTCCATCTCGCGGGCTGCCGGGCCGTCCATATCTTTGAGCTTTTGGCGCAGCACTTCGACGCGGGCGCGCTGGGCGAAAATCTCGATCTCGTTGGCTTGCGGCGCGTCCAAAATGTCGTTGACGACGTCGGTGCCCAGATCATCTTCCAGCCCGCCGATCAACAACCGTGAGCGCTCAACATGTTTGTCCAGGGCCAGGCGGAAGCCGAGGCCGAATTCGGCGTTATCCTCGAACAGCGAGTTGGCCCAGGCGGGGCCGCGGCCGTCTGCGTTGGTGGTGTAGGGGGTTGTGGGCAGGTTGCCGCCAAAGATCGACGAGCAGCCGGTTGCGTTGGCGATCATCAGCCGGTCGCCGTAGAGCTGGGTGATGAGTTTTATATAGGGCGTCTCGCCACAGCCGGAACAGGCGCCGGAAAACTCGAACAAGGGCTGGCCGAACTGGCTCATCTTCACGTTGGGGCGCAGCTTGGAGCGGTCGCTTTCGGGCAGGTTCAGGAAGAAGTCCCAGGATTCGCGTTCGCTATCCACCAGCGCCGGCTGCGGCTGCATGACCAGGCTTAGCCGCTCCGGATTGGCCTTGTCGGCGCCGGGGCAGACTTTGACGCAGAGGGTGCAGCCGGTGCAATCTTCGGGCGCCACCTGCACCGTATAGGCCACCTCGCCAAATTCCTTGGCCTTGTAGTCCATGGAGATGAATTGTTCCGGCGCGCCGTCCAGCAATTCGGGATCATAGGTTTTGACCCGGATGGCGGCGTGCGGGCAGACCAGGGCGCATTTGTTGCACTGGATGCACAATTCCGGGATCCAGGTGGGAATTTCGGACGCCAGGTTGCGCCGCTCCCATTGGGTTGTCCCGACAGGCCAGGTGCCGTCTACGGGAAGCGCGCTGACCGGCAAGAGATCGCCCTTGCCGGCGAGCATCATGCCGGTCACTTTTTGTACGAAATCGGGGGCGTTTTCCGGCACCGGCGGCGGCAATAGGATGGCCGAGGACGCCGCTTTGGGCACCGGCATTTCTTCCAGATGATCAAGGGCGCTATCGACCGCGGCGAAGTTCATTTCAACGATCTTGCGGCCCTTTTCGCCGTAGGTTTTTTCGATGGCCGCCTTGATATGGCCGATGGCTTCGTCCTTGGGCATGATGTCCGAAATGGCGAAGAAGCAGGTCTGCATGACTGTGTTGATGCGCTTGCCCATGCCCGCATCGCCGGCCACCTTGTCGGCGTCAATCACATAGACCGATAAATCCTTGTCGATAATCTCCTGCTGGATGGGGCCGGGTAGGGCATTCCACGTGCCGCTGGCCCCATGCGGGGAATTCAAAAGGAACGTGGCGCCCGTCTTGGCACGCTCCAACACATCGACGGTGCCGATGAAATTCCATTGGTGGCAGGCGACGAAATCGGATTCTTGTATCAGGTACACCGATTGGATGGGGGTCGGCGAAAAGCGCAGGTGCGACGTGGTTGTCGAGCCGGCTTTTTTGGAATCGTAGACGAAATAGCCTTGCGCGTATTCGCCGGTGGCTTCGGAGATAATCTTGATCGAGTTCTTATTGGCGCCGACGGTGCCATCTGAGCCGAGGCCATAAAAAACCGCACGTTTCAGATCGGTGCGGCCCATGTCGAAATCATTGTCGTCTTCCAGGGACAGGTGCGTTACGTCGTCAATAATGCCGACGGTGAAATTGGGTTTGGGAGCGTCCTTGGCCAGCTCTTTGAAGATGGCGCTGACCATCTGCGGCGTGAACTCTTTCGATGACAGCCCGTACCGCCCGCCGGTCACCACAGGCATATGTTTGATAATCCCTTGAGCATTGGCTTGGGCGAGGGCGGTAACCACATCCATATAAAGCGGCTCGCCCAGGGAGCCATGCTCCTTGGTGCGGTCGAGGACGGCGATGGATTTGACGGTGTCCGGCAACGCGGCGGCGAAATGGGCGAGGGAGAACGGCCGGTACAGGCGTACCTTAATGAGCCCGACCTTTTCGCCGCCTTTGTTCATTTTGTCGATGGTTTCGTGGATGGTTTCGCCGGACGAGCCCAGGGTGACGATCACGCGCTCCGCATCCGGCGCTCCGCAATAATCGAACAGGTGGTACTGGCGCCCGGTCAGTTTGGCGAAGCGGTCCATCTCCGACTGCATGGTATCGGGGCAAGCCGCGTAGAACGGATTGCGCGCTTCCTGGGCCTGGAAAAACGTGTCCGGGTTTTGCGACGAGCCGCGCAAGATCGGATCGTCCGGGGTCAGCGCCCGCTCCCGATGGCCGGCGACCAATTCCGGGCGCAGCATTTCGCGCAAATCATCGTCGCTCAGTTCCGCCAGGCGATCGATCTGGTGCGAGGTACGGAACCCGTCGAAGAAATGGATGAACGGGACGCGAGCGGTCAGGGACGTGGATTGGCCAAGCAGCGCCATGTCCTGCGCTTCCTGGGGCGAGCCGGAGCACAGCATGGCCATGCCTGTCTGCCGGCAGGCCATGACGTCGCTTTGATCGCCGAAGATGGAAAGGGCGTGGGTGGCGACCGTGCGCGCCGAGACATGCATACAGAAAGAAGTGAGCTCGCCGGCGATCTTGTACAAATTTGGGATCATCAACAGCAGGCCTTGGGAGGCCGTGAAGGTGGTCGACAAAGCGCCGGTCTGCAGCGCGCCATGGACGGTGCCGATGGCGCCGGCCTCCGATTGCATTTCGACAACGTCCGGGATCTGGCCCCAAATGTTCTTGCGCTTCTGGAAGGAATATTCCTCGGCCAGTTCGCCCATCACCGCGGACGGGGTGATCGGGTAGATGGCAATGACTTCGTTGGTCCGGTAGGCAACCGAGGCGACCGCTTCGGCGCCGTCGACGGTGATAATGCGTTGCTCGGTCATGCACGTTCCTCTTGTGTATGCTTGCGGGTTATCGGTGCCTTCAAATTTACAATATTTACTTATCAGAGATTACAATTCCTCAACGCCGTTCCGCAAGAGGCGGACACCGTGAAGTTATCAAGGGGCCGGGCGTCAGGGGGCAGGGAGCAGGGATCAAGGAGATTCGGCGCAGCGCCTCCTTGGACCATGCGACAAGACCCGTGGCGTCGCTCGGTTTTTGTTGAACGTAATTGGAACATGAGAGAAATTTACGTTTAAAATCAATGAAATAAAGAAAGTACTTGCGCATGAGAACAAAATACGTACATTGTCTTTTATTGCAACCGCATGGCCCCTATGGAATAAGGAGGAAGACAATGAACGAACCGGCATTACGTCTCGTGGAAGAGAAAGATATGGATAAGGTCAAGGCATTGGACGCCGCGCTCGGGCAGATCGAACGCAATTTCGGCAAAGGCTCGATCATGAAGCTGGGCGAGCGGCCCGCCTTCGATGGCGATGCGGTTTCTACCGGCTCGCTGGGGCTCGATATTGCTCTTGGGATCGGCGGTTTGCCGCGCGGGCGCATTATTGAAGTGTACGGCCCGGAAAGCTCAGGCAAGACGACCTTGGCCCTGCACGTGGTGGCCGAAGCCCAGAAAGCCGGCGGCACCTGCGCCTTTGTCGATGCGGAACACGCCCTCGATCCCGGCTATGCGTTGAAACTGGGCGTCGATGTGGAAGAGCTTCTGATCTCCCAGCCCGACGCCGGTGAGCAGGCATTGGAAATCGCCGACACGCTGGTGCGCTCCGGCGCCATCGATGTTCTGGTCATCGATTCGGTCGCCGCCCTGGTGCCGCGCGCTGAATTGGAAGGCGAAATGGGCGATCACCATGTGGGCCTGCAAGCCCGCCTCATGAGCCAGGCGTTGCGCAAATTGACCTCGTCGGTGGCCAAATCAAATTGCATGATCATCTTCATCAACCAGATCCGCATGAAGATCGGCGTCATGTTCGGCAGCCCGGAAACCACGTCGGGGGGCAACGCGCTCAAATTCTATGCTTCGGTGCGCATGGATATCCGCCGCATCGGCGCCATCAAGGACAAGGATGACGTGGTCGGCAACCATACCCGCGTCAAGGTGGTCAAGAACAAGATGGCACCGCCCTTTAAGACGGTAGAATTCGACATTATGTATGGCGAGGGTTTCTCCAAGGCCGGCGAATTGATCGATCTTGGCGTTACCGCCGGCGTTGTCGAAAAATCCGGCTCCTGGTTCTCCTACGATTCGCAACGCATCGGCCAGGGCCGCGAAAATGTACGCCAGTTCCTGAAAGACAATCCCGACATTGCCGATTCCATCGAACGCCAAGTCCGCCAAAGCGCCGGCTTGCTGTCGACGGAGATGATGACCACGCCGGAAAGCGGCGGCGATGGCGAGGACGAGGGCGGCGAGGAAGCCAGCCCCGAGCCCGTGGCCAAAGCCGGGGAATAATCCGCTCTAATCATGGCGGCGATAGCATTGAAAAGCCCTGGGGGTCATTCTCCGGGGCTTTTTCTGTTTTGGCGATTGGTATGGGCGCGCCCCTTCGGATACAATCCAGGCCGGATGAGAGACGTATGAACGGCACCAGCACAAACAAATTGGCGGGCCATGAAGACTGGCGGTCGGAAGCCGCCTATCTTGGCCACGGGGCGCCCGAAATTTGCGGCCATACATTTTTGGCGGCACCTTTGGGCCCCGGCTCCATCGTCGTCGATCTCGGCGGCTCGACGGCGGCCTTTTCGCGGGCCATCGCCGCCCAATATGGCTGCATATGTCACGTGGCCGAAGCCACCGCCCATAATTTCCAGCGCATCCAGGAAAGCGGGCACCTTACCAAATATCACCGGGCGCTGGGCGGCGCGGATGGCCCGGTCGATCTGTTGATCGCCGACGAGGGCTCCCACTGGGGTTCGCTGGCGCCCTTGGGCGGCACCAAATATGGCGCTTCGGAAACCGTTGAAGGCGCTACTTTGCAGGGCTTTTTGGGCGAGATTGGCGCTGCGGCGCCCGATCTAGTCAAGGTCGATATCGAAGGCGCCGAGATCGCCATGTTCGCCGCCGCCCCGGACGAGACATTGCGCTCCATCGGGCAGATGACCGTCGAATTCCACGATTTCATGGACCCCGGCAACAAGCGGGTGGCCGCCGAGGTGGCCACCGTCAAGGCGCGGCTGGCCGGGCTCGACTTTTATTGCTTTCAGTTTTCCCATCCCCACAATGGTGATGTGTTGTTCGTCAACAGGGCGCGCTTGGAGCTGCCCTGGGTGCGGCGCATCTGGTATGGCTCTGGGCTCAAGTACGGGCGCGGCATGGCTAGGATGGTGGCAAGGCGATTGGGGGTCGGCGGCTAAAAAGCCTTGGCTTTGGCGCGCCCCTAGTTACAGTGTGGCCCATGCAATCGACCAACGAAATTCGCGCCGGTTTTCTGGAATATTTCGCCGCCGCCGGCCACCAAATTCTGCCCTCCAGCCCGCTGGTGCCGCAAAACGATCCGACATTGTTGTTCACCAATGCCGGCATGGTGCAGTTCAAGAATCTGTTCACCGGCGCGGAGACGCGGGATTACGCGACCGCCGTCACCTCGCAGAAATGCGTGCGCGCCGGCGGCAAGCACAACGATCTGGAAAATGTCGGCTACACGGCCCGCCACCACACCTTTTTCGAGATGCTCGGCAATTTTTCCTTCGGCGATTATTTTAAAGAACGCGCCATCGAGCTGGCCTGGAACCTGATCACCAATGAATACGGCATCTCGGCGGACAGGCTGCTGGTTACCGTCTATTCCGAAGATGATCAGGCCTATGATCTTTGGCAAAAAATAGCCGGGCTGCCTGAGAGCCGCATCATCCGCATCGCCACGTCGGACAATTTCTGGTCCATGGGCGCCACCGGGCCGTGCGGTCCGTGTTCGGAAATCTTCTACGATCACGGCGATCATATCCAAGGCGGGCCGCCGGGCTCACCAGACGAAGACGGCGACCGCTTTGTCGAAATATGGAACCTGGTGTTCATGCAGTTCGAACAACAGGACGCCGACACCCGTACCGATCTGCCGAAACCATCCATCGATACCGGCATGGGGTTGGAGCGGATTTCGGCGGTGATGCAGGGCGTGCACGACAATTACGATACCGATTTGTTCAAGGCGCTGATCGCCGCGTCCGCCGACGCCGCCAATGTGGCATCGGACGGCGCCCACGCGGTATCCCACCGGGTCATTGCCGATCATTTGCGCGCCTCGGCATTTTTGATTGCCGATGGCGTGTTGCCGTCCAACGAGGGCCGCGGCTATGTGGTGCGCCGTATCATGCGCCGCGCCATGCGCCACGCCCAATTGATGGGTTGCGAGGCGCCGTTGCTGCACCGGCTGGTGCCGGCCTTGGGGCGCGAAATGGGCCAGGCGTTTCCCGAGCTTTTGCGCGCCGAAGCGTTGATCACCGAAACCTTGGAGTTGGAGGAAACCCGCTTCAAACACACCCTCGATCGGGGGCTCAAGTTATTGGCCGATGAAACCGACAAGCTGGGCGAGGGTGGCGTGATTGCCGGCGACGTGGCGTTCAAGCTTTACGATACTTTCGGCTTCCCACTGGACCTGACCCAGGATGCCTTGCGCGGGCTCGGAATGACCGTCGATCTGTCGGGCTTCGAGACCGAAATGGACCGCCAGCGCAAAGCCGCCCGCGCCGCCTGGGCCGGTTCCGGCGATGCGGCGGACGAAAAGGTCTGGTTCGAGATCAGGGAGCAATCGGGGGCCACCGAATTTCTCGGCTACGAGACGATAAGCGCCGAGGGCGAGGTGGTGGCCATTGTCGTCGATGGCAACCTTGCCGAAATCGCCGAGCCTGGCGCGGCGGTGGCGATTGTCGTCAACCAGACGCCGTTCTACGGCGAATCCGGCGGCCAGGAAGGCGACTGGGGCCAGATTACCAGTGCCGATGGAGCGCAGCTCAGTGTCACCTCCACGCAAAAAAAATTGGGCGATCTGCACGTGCATCTGGGCACCCTTGACGGCGGCGCGCTGCGTCTGGGCGACGCGGTGCAATTGGCCGTGGACCCGGAACGGCGCGGCGGACTTCGCGCCCATCATTCGGCGACCCATTTGTTGCACGCCGCCTTGCGCGGGCGCTTAGGCGATCATGTGGCGCAGAAAGGCTCAGCGGTTTCCGGCGACCGGCTGCGCTTTGATATTTCCCATCCGAAACCGGTGACACATGAGGAAATGGCCGAGATTGAAGCGGCGGTAAACGCCCAAGTGCGAGCCAATGCCGAAGTCAGCACCCGGCTGATGACCCCCGACGAGGCCATCGAGACCGGCGCCATGGCATTGTTCGGCGAAAAGTACGGCGACGAGGTGCGTGTCGTCGCCATGGGAGTGGAGGGCAATGGGGCATATTCCACTGAACTTTGCGGCGGCACCCATGTCGGTCGCACCGGCGATATCGGCGCCTTCCGGGTGACCGGCGAGACCGCCGTCGCTGCCGGCGTCCGGCGCATCGAAGCGGTAACCGGGGCGGCGGCAGACGCCGAAGCGATCCGCGATGCCGAGGCGTTGGCGAATGCGGCCGCGCTTTTGAAAGTGGTGCCGGGCGAAATTTCGGTGCGCATCGAAAAATTACTCGCCGATAACCGCCAAATGGAGCAGGAACTGGCTGATGCAAGACGCCAAATCGCCACCGGCGGCGGCAATGGCGGGGCGCCGGAAATCGAAGAGGTGAACGGCATAAAATATATGGGCAAGGCCCTGGACGCGGTGCCGCCCAAGGAATTGAAATCCATGGCCGACGATATCAAAGGCCAGATCGGCTCCGGCGTGGTCGCCCTGGTTACCGTCAACGAGGGCAAGGCGTCCCTGGTGGTCGGCGTTACCGACGATCAATGCGATGCGATCAGCGCCGTCGATTTGGTCAAGGCCGGCTCGGCGGCCCTCGGCGGCAAGGGCGGCGGCGGGCGGCCCAACATGGCCCAGGCCGGAGGCCCCGATGGCGCCAAGGCGGATGAGGCCCTGGCCGCCATCCGGGACGCCATTTCGTCCGTATAACATTTGAGGAATTAGAAAAATGAAGTTCGAAGGCACCGACAGCTATGTGGCCACAGAAGATTTGATGGTCGCGGTCAACGCCGCCATCACGTTGGAACGCCCGCTCCTGGTCAAGGGCGAGCCGGGCACCGGCAAGACCATCCTGGCCCACGAGATTGCCAAATCCTTGGGCGCGCCATTGATCGAATGGCACGTGAAATCGACTACCAAGGCGCAACAGGGATTGTATGAATATGACGCCGTCTCCCGGCTTCGGGATTCCCAGCTGGGCGATGAAAAAGTGCACGACATCCGCAACTACATCCGCCCTGGAAAAATGTGGGAAGCCTTTGTCGCCAAAGAGCGCCCGGTGCTCTTGATCGACGAGATCGACAAGGCGGACATTGAATTTCCCAACGATCTCTTGCTCGAACTGGACCGC
>JABHAA010000075.1 GCA_018674495.1 Rhodospirillaceae bacterium
ACGCCTGTGATGAATGCGATCTTGTCTGCCATGAATTAATCCCAATATTAGATAGAACAGGTCTCGGCGCGGATGACTGTAGCGTATATGCGATGGGTATGGAAAAGGTGAAATAGATATGAGAATTTCGGCGCGTCTCGGCAGCCTCCTCTGGATCGGCGGGTTCATTGTGGTCGCCCTGTTTTCACTCAAACCCAACCTCGGCCCTCCGGGGGAATACCATGTGGATGTCGTGCTACACTTGGCAACGTACTTTTTTCTGGCCTATTTGCCGTTCTCCATCCCGATCCCGAAATTGGGGCGCGGCTTGATGATCGGCGCGCTCGTGGCATTCGCCGCCGGCTCCGAGTTTTTGCAGCACTTCATGCCCGGGCGCACCGCATCGTTGTCCGATGGCATCGCCAACGTGGCCGGCATCGGCGTTGCGCTTGCGATTGTCTGGCTGATCGCCAGCCGCGCCCGCCCAAGCGCCGGCGAGAGCTCCGAAGAATTGAGCGAAAATCAACAAATTTCTTGATATTGGGCACCGGCCTAGCGTGTAATTTTTGGGCCAACATAATCTTTCTGCTGGTAAATGACCAATCCCATCCCGATATAAAAAATAAGCAATTAGAAACGGATGCGCCGGTTTTTACACCGGATGAGACCCAAAAAACATGAAGAACACGACCAAAATAGAAAACGACGGCAGCCGCGCCTTTGCCATGGTGCTTTGGGCATCGGCAGCCGTTGCCGCCAGTTTCGCGGTCACCCGCCTTTCCCCGCAAATCTCCAGCGGCGCCAATTTCTACACGGTGCTCGCCTTCTCGGCGGCGATTGTGGCGGCCATCGCCGGCGCCATGTCGCTGATCCGCTACTACTCCAAGAAAAGTCGGTTGTTCCTATACCTGGGCGTCGGGTTCTCAGGGATAGCCATGCTCGAAGGCTTCAGCGCCCTGGTGACCACCGAAACCCTGGTGCACTATTTACCCTCCACACAAAGCGCCATCATCCAATGGTCATGGCTGCTCAGGGCCTTATTGCTGTCGGGGTTTTTGTTTGTTGCCTGCCGCGCCGGGGCGGCGAAAGAAACATCCAGGCGGGAGCTTGGCGCCGCCGCCGAAATCAAAGTCTACGTTTTGGCCGCCATTTATGTGGCTGCCTTCATTGGCTTGATCGCGTTGGTACAGTTGCCGGAATTGGCGCGCGGCGGCTGGACCCTCAATTTCGTACGCGAAGTAGTTCCGGTGGCACTTTTCGGGGTGGCATTTTTCCGCCTAATGCTGCGCCCCAACATGGCCAATTCGGATATCGAGTTTTGGCTGTTCCTGTCCCTGATATTTACCCTCGCCCTGCACGTCCTTATCATGCCGGCGTCGGGGGCCGGCTTCGACGCCGCGTTTATTGCCGCACATCTTTTGAAAATTTTCTCCTACGTGCTGGTGCTGGTTGGACTGTTCATCAACATGTACGGGGTGTTCGTATCGGCGCGCAACAACGAGGCGCGCATTCGGGCCATTGTAGAATCGGCTATCGATGGCTTGATCACGGTCGATAAGCGGGGTTGCATCACCTCGTTCAATGGCTCCGCACAGGGCATGTTCGGGTATCCAGAAGGTGAAATTCAAGGTCGCCATATCGAGCGGCTGGTGACAACGCGCGGCCATGACGAACTCAAGGAATTTTGGAAGCGCATAACCTCCGGCCTGCCTTTGGGCGAGGGCTTGGCCCTGGAGGTGGACGGGCGGCGCATCGACGGTGCCGAGTTCCATTTGGAACTGGGCGTGACCGGATTGCCCAGCGACAATCATGAACAAGGCTACTTGCTGACGGCGCGCGATGTATCGATTCGAAAGGCCAACGCGGAGACCATCTACCGTCAGGCCAATTTTGATTTTCTGACCAACCTTCCCAACCGGATGATGTTTTCTGATCGCCTGTCGTCCGAAATTTCCCGCTGCAAACGCGAAGAGACGCAGCTTGCGCTGATGTTTATCGATCTGGACGGGTTCAAGAAAATCAACGATACCCTCGGCCATGATGCGGGCGATCAGCTGAT
>JABHAA010000087.1 GCA_018674495.1 Rhodospirillaceae bacterium
GCCGCAACTCCGCCTGCCCTTGCGGCTCCGGCAAGAAATACAAGCATTGCCACGGAATACACTGACCGGGTGAGCGTAAACTCGCGCGGGCTGGGGATGGCTGGGTCGGCCAGCCCGGCGCCCCGATGTGATGCACCCCCTCTTCCCCCTCCCCTGGAGGGAGGGGGTTAGGGGGAGGGGGATTACTCCATGGAGTGAAGAGCCTGGACAGACGCCCGCGTGGCCAACCATGCCATCCCCGATTGGCCTGCGCCGTTGATTCACAAACCCGTTATTTGCGCGCACCCCTATTTGCGCTAAATTCGCCCCTGAAATACCAACCACTATATTCCAAACCAGGGAGAAGTATTATGGATGAAACCATTGGCGTGATCGGGCTTGGCCCCATGGGCGGCAATATCGCCGGGCTCCTGTTACAGAAACAAATGCACGTAACCGGCTTCGACGTGGACGCCGATTGCATGGCGGCTCTGGATGATCTTGGCCTCACCGCCGCCGCCGACGCAGCCGCCCTGGCAGCCGACGCCGATATCATCATCACGTCGCTGCCGTCCCTGGCCGCCTTGGACGATGTGCTCACCCACATTATCAGCGCCGACAAGCCCGGCCAGATCGTCATCGAATGCTCCACCCTCGCCCCCGAAGACAAGGAGGCCGCAGCGGCGCGGCTAGCCGATGCCGGCCAAATATTGTTGGATGCCCCGATCAGCGCCACCCCGGCGATGCTGGCCAAGGGCATGGCCTCGATCCACATCTCCGGCGATCGTGCGGCGTATGAGAAATGCCTGCCGGTCTTCGAAGGTTTCACCGCCTCCAATTTCTTTATCGGCGAGACGGCGGGCCTCGGCTCCAAAATGAAGATATTGGCCAACTATCTGGTGCACGTGCACGTAACGGCGGCGGCTGAATGCATGACCCTGGGCCAAAAAGCGGGCCTCGATCCAGAGCTGATCCACTCGGTGCTGACGGCCAGCGCCGGCACCTCAAAAATGCTCGAAATTCGCGGCGCCATGATGGCCAAGTCCGACTACCGCGAAGGCGGCGGCACCATGTTCAAAGTCTTCGAAAAAGACGCCGGGATAATTACGGAGTTCGCAGCGTCTGTGCATGCGCCGATAGATTTATACGTATCGTCGCGGCAGAAGATGAACTCGGCGATTGCGCAGGGGCTGGGGCACCTGGATACGAGCGCCGTGTGTAAGGCGATTGAGAGTGCGGCGGGTGTGGATCGGGATTTGGTGGAGGATTGACGCGGAGGCCGGCCTGTCCGGCGAAGCTGGAGCGTAGCGAACGCGTAGACAGAGGATGGCCGGGTCGGTTAGTCGGGCGCCCCTATGGGGTGCATTGCCTGAATATTAAAGATTAATCACATAATTTCACGACCAAGGTTATGTAAAGCCCTTGAGGCGGAACGCTGATTTTGTTTCGCAATCAACTTTGGATTCCAGGATGTTATAGTATGTTAGAATACATCTTTTAGTATTCCAGAGAAACATTGTGGCAAAGCGAAGAAGTGGTGGCGCATTAGAAAATTGGGAAATCGCCATGGTTAAGGCAATGCTTGAGCGTGGTGGTAACACCGATCAAGAGTTACTTGCCTATTTTACGCGACCGACGCGTTCGGTGAATCATCGAGTCATCAGCGAAATTCGCACTAACACCAAACACAGAGCTGTTAATCCTTCTACTTCTGGTGAGTTGGACGATTTTCTTGCCAATTGGCCAGATGTTGATCCTCAAACCGGCTTGAGTATTCGTGGCGATGAACTGCTTATCAAAGCACGTGAAGCGATGATTGCGGCAGTTCATATGTTTAATGGGGCCGGGCTCATGTTCCGAGCTGAATTGTTTATCGTGACCTGTGTTATTGCGTGGACATATTTATTGCATTCATGGTTTCGAAGCGAGGGCATTGATTACAGATATAAGAATGCCAACGGAGATGTAGGCAGAACAAAACAAGGTGCAGATCGATATTGGGAACTCGGCAAGTGCCTTCGTCATCCGCGTTGCCCAATATCCAAAGGTGCCGTCAACAACCTTGAGTTTTTGATTGATCTTCGGCATGAAATTGAACACCGCTCAACTGGCAAAATCGACGACAATATAAGTGCTAAATTGCAAGCATGCTGCATTAACTTTAACGACGCTATAAAAACCCATTTTGGTTCACAATTTGGGCTTGAGCTACGACTTCCAATTGCGCTTCAGTTTGCCACCTTTGGCACGGATCAAAGAGAATTGTTAAAGAAAGCGATCAACCTCCCGGCCCACATTGAAGCCATGATGGACGCATTTCATCATGGCCTAACCAAAAAAGAACACGACGATCCAAATTTCGCATATCGCGTTGTTTTTAGACCCAAGTCCAGCACGCGAATATCCAGTGCCGATTTGGCAGTAGAATTCATAAAAGAATACCCATCTGGCGCGAATGAAAAAATCCTGGTGTTGCATAAAGACGTTGATCGACGACGTTTCCTCGCCAAGGAGATTGTGACCTTGATGAACGAAGAAGGTTATCCAGGTTTCAAATTGCAAAACCATACTGAATTATGGAAAGACCTTGATGGAAAAAATCTAGAGAAAGGTTATGGCCGTGAAGGTGAAGCTGGCGGAAGGAGTTGGGTTTGGTATCAAACGTGGGTTGATCGAGTGAGAGCGCATTGTCAAGATTATAAGAACCAATACGAATAATAGACAATCACCCCGCCCGGTCTGCGGAATCAACCACCGACACAAGTTGATTGGCCAGCATCGCCCTGAGCATTTTTTCCATTTGGGAAAGGTTTAATTCACCCCCATCAAGAATGCTTGTGTCCGCCGCTTCCAGCGCATCCAAGTATAGACTGCGGCGCTCGACAATTTGCTGCGGGATGGACGGATTGCCCGGCAATATGTAACCAAGCTTAACATTGAGCAGGATGTAGGAAAGTATCCGAGAAGTTCGCCCATTGCCGTCCGGAAACGGATGAATCCAGTTTAAGCGCCACATAATATAGGAAGCCAAATGCAGAGGCGTACGTTCGTGCAAGTTGTTGTTGATGTACTCGCACAATTCAACAACATGCATTTCGACCGTATGCGGCGGCGGCGGGGAATGTTTGCTTTTGGTTATTTCGACCGACGTTGTGCGCCAATCGCCCGGATTGCCGGCGTCGAGCAGGCCACCATCCACGGCGATGGCTTGCAGCTCACGGATCAGATAAGGGCGCAGGTTGAACGGGCGCTCTGGGTCGATATATTCTTCAATAACCTGAAGGGCGCGGTCAAATTGCTGAAGGCCATTTTCGACCTCAAGCTTTGCTTTTTGTTCATCCGAAAGGGGTTGACCTGAATTGTGGCCCACGTCGGCCATTAGCCCGACTTATCTTCATCCGCCACTTGGTCAACTAGCTCGCGTGTAATGCGCGTGTTCTCTATGGCTGTGTTGCCATAAGCGAAACTGCGCCGCTGCTCTTCTTTTTGTTCGGCTGTCATTCGAACGGGCTTCGCCATCTCAATCAGCTTCGAAAGGCTATCGTCCGACATAAAACTTATCCTCATCTTTGGTGCGGAACCACTATAGAACGCCTCGGATTCACCATACAAACGAATTTTGAATGTGCAATGTTTCCAAACGCTTAATACCGTGTAGTGCGATGGCTAACCATGCGAATGCTCGAACTTTCCTCAAATAATATTGCCGTGCTGATATTACCATTCCAGCGCTAGTCCGCGTTCAATCCTGAAATCAAATGCGTCCACTTGCGCCGCGCAAATTTTGCACTATATAAAAAAAGGAACATAAGCGGTATATCTCCACGGGAGATTCCAATTTACTCACTGACTCCAGCACTATCGCAGCAATATTAGATGCCCGGCAGCACGGGTGGGCCGACCATGCCATCCCCCACCCTCGGTCGGTGTTTAGGCGGGCGGACATCGTTGATACCATGCAATCAATCTGAATAAATCTTCAATCCGATACGGAAAGAGCTAAATGTGGACACACCGACTCCAAGTATCGATTCAGAGGCAAATCCGTCATAAACCGTCACAAACCGTCATAACCGTAAGGGGGGTCAAAAGCATGTCGCACGAAGCTAAACATATAAAACACGTTAAAGTAGATACTAGCGCCACCCACCCGCTTTGACTTTCTTGATGGCCCACCACAAGGTAGAATTCTATTTTGCCCGCCCGGAGGAAGCCTTCATTGTCCCGACTGCCATTAACCATCGCCATTAGCGACTATGACCATGTCCGCGATTTCCAGGACGGGCGTATTGAGGCCGAAGGCATCGATGCCAATTTCCTGAACTTCCAGGTCGAGGAAATCTTCTACCGGTTCGTTAATTTCCGCGAATGGGACGTGTCGGAAATGTCGTTCGGAAAATATGTAGCCCTGAAATCCCAGGGCGATGAAAGCCTGACGTCTATCCCGGTGTTTCCATCGCGCATGTTCCGCCTGTCGTCCATATTTGTAACCGCGGACTCACCACTGCGCTCGGTCGCCGATCTTGCGGGCAAAAAGGTGGGCGTGCCGGAATGGGCGCAAACGGCGGCCATCTATACGCGCGGCTATCTGGTCCATCAGGCGGGCATTCGGCTGGACAAGATCACCTGGGTGCAGGCCGGCGTCTCGACGCCGGGGCGCAAAGAAAAGGTAGCGCTGAATTTGCCGGACGGGGTCAGTTTGACGCCGGTGGCCGACAAATCACTGGAAGAGATGCTGCTGTCCGGGGAGATCGATGCCATCATGTCAGCCCATCCGCCGGAGATATTCGAAAATGGCGGCCCCGAAATAATCCGGCTGGTCGGCGATTATCAGGCCATGGAAGAAGCCTATTTCCAGGAAACCGGCATTTTTCCAATTATGCATACCATGGCCGTCAAAACCGACGTTTCCAATGCCCATCCCTGGATGCTGGGCAACCTGTTGAAGGCCTTCAACGCGGCCAAGAACAACAGCGTCGCCCGCGCGCACGAAATGACCGCGTCGCGCTTTCCGATCCCCTGGGCGCCCTACTTTGCCGAGCAATCGGCGGCCATGTTCGGCGATGATTACTGGCCCTATGGGATCGATGATAACCGGGTGACTTTGGATGCCTTTTTGCAGTATTCCTTCGAGCAGGGGGTCTGCCAACGAAGGCTGCAAGTCGAGGATCTGTTCCCCAAAAATGTGCTCTCCAGCTTCAAGGTGTGATTGCCGTTACGGCATTCGAAACAAGGAAATATAATGGACGATCAAGTTAGAAATACATCATTCGGCGAGTACCAGACGCCGCATAAGGATTTGCGCGAATGGCTCGGCCGTATCGAGGGTATTGGCGAGTTAAAAGTGGTCAAGGGCGCTGGCTGGAACCTGGAAATGGGCGCCATCGCTGAGATGATTTATCACGACAAGCCGGAAAACCCGCCGGCCATTTTGTTTGAGGAAATTCCCGGCTATCCGAAAGACTTTAAAGTGTTGAGCGGCATGACCGCGTCCGCCGGGCGGCTCGCGGTTACCTTGGGTTTCGACAAGCCCAAGGGCTCCATGGATGTGGTGCAGTCCTACCGGGACCGCTTGAAGGATTTCCCCCTGTTTGATGCCCACCATGTGGAAACCGGCGCCATTCTGGAAAATGTCGACCGGGACGAAGAGGTGGACCTCTATAAGTTCCCGGTGCCGTTCCTGCACGAAGAAGACGGCGGCCGCTATATCGGCACCGGCGATCTGGTGATTATGCGCGACCCGGACGACGACTGGGTCAATCTCGGCACCTACCGGGTTGTTGTCCATGACAAGAACACGGTTGGGCTTTGGATGAGCCCCGGCAAGCATGGCCGCCTGATCCGCGAGAAATACTTTAGGGAAGGAAAACCCTGCCCGGTGATGATCAGTTGCGGTCACGATCCGTTGTTGTTTCTGTCGTCTGGCAACGAGGTGGCCTACGGCACCGGCGAGTTCGCCCATGCCGGTGGCCACCGGGGCCAGCCCTTCGATGTGATCGCCGGCGAGTTCACGGGCCTGCCCATGCCCGCCGATGCGGAGATCGTTCTGGAAGGCGAGATATTGCCGGGCGAAGAGGCCCCCGAAGGCCCCTTCGGCGAATGGACCGGCTATTACGCAAGCGCCGTCCGCACCGATCCCATTGTGCGTATCAAGCGGGTCTATTACCGGAACGGTCCGATCATGACCATGGCCCGGCCAGGCCGGCCGCCCGCCGACTACACCTTTTCCAAATGTGTGGTCAAATCGGCGTTGATCTGGGATCAGGTGGAAAAGGCCGGGCTGCCCGGGGTCAAAGGGGTGTGGAGCCATATTTCCGGGGGCGGGCGTCTGTTCAACGTGATTTCCATCAAACAGGCCTATGGCGGCCACGCCAAGCAGGCGCTTCTATTGGCTGCCGGCGCCCATGCGGGTAACTATCTCGGCCGCTGGGTTGTGGTCGTCGACGAAGATATCGATCCGTCGAACCTTTTTGATGTCAACTGGGCGATGAATACGCGCTGCGATCCGGCCGAGGATATCGATATTGTGCGCGGCACGTGGTCGGGCGCGCTGGATCCCCGCAAACGGGTTGGCGATAATCTGAATTCCCGCGCCCTGGTGGATGCTTGCCGGCCCTTCGAATGGATCGACGAATTCCCCCACGTGGCCGAATCCAGCCCCGAATTGATGGAGGCCACTATCGATAAATGGGGCCATCTGTTGGACGACTGACATGACCGAAGAAGCCAACGATCACGGCGAAGGCAGCGAGACGGGCTAGGTATTTGTTACAGGAAGTGGCGGCCTTTTTCGGGGTCGGGGAGCGTCAGGCCGATCCCGAGGATGAACGGGTCGGTCAGGTCTCTATAATCCTGGCGGGCTTCTGCGTTGGTACGCCCTTTGATGCCCCATTCCCGGAATTTATCGCTGCGTTTGGACTCCGATTTGCCAAACATGTCGAGGGCGGAAGGATACATCTTATCCACGGCGGCCTGCGCCTCGATGGTGCCCTCCGGCGTGGTGCAAAGATCGCGCAAGATACGCTCGCCATGGGCGATGTGTCCGCGTTCTTCCTCTAGGATTTTGGGAACGATATTGGTTACCGGCAAATAGCTGCAATCGGTGAAATCTTCTAAATGAATTTGTCCAACGCGATCAATCAGCGCACCAAACGCGCCCATCTCGCCCCAAGTGTCCAGAGGCACGCGAAACGTTTCGAGGATGCGCTCTTCGCGCCGGCGTTTGGTGATCGAGGCGGTTTCGACGCCCAATTGCTCCAACAGCTTGGCGAAGCGTTGGTGATGGTCAATCTCCTCGTAGGCGGTCTTCACCAGCAGCAATTGGTCGGCGAGGGTCGGCGCCGTGCGCGCCCAGCTATCCAAATAGAGGTCAGGCCCGCCCAGTTCACTGTCTACCTGCACCAGCAACACACGGATCAGCAAATCCTTGTATTCTTCCGGCATCTTGTCGAAATCTTTGTGTTCGATTTTGTCGGTAAACATCCGTGTTCTCCCATCCACAATCTTGTTCGCCGCAAACCGGCAATCCAAGGATATTATATATCAGTAAAACGGTGTTGTAATAAAATCCCGACGGCGGCCTTGCAAGGCCTTTGGAAATTTCATGAAATATGCCGGAGCGGCTGTACCCAAAACTGGAGAGAACATGGCTTACGAATTTATTGAATCGACGCGCGAAGACAACATCGCAATCCTACGCCTGAACAGGCCGGATAATCTGAACGCCTGGAACGCACAAATGCGCCAAGAGCTTCGGGACGCGGTCGGCGAGTTGGTCGCGGATGACGGGCTCCGGGTGCTGATCATCACCGGCACCGGGCGGGGCTTTTCGGCCGGCGAGGATGTGCGCGGTATGGGCGATGTCTCTTCGATTGGGCCAAAGGGTTTTCGCCGCCACGTACGCATGATCCACAATGTGTTCGACGAGTTGGAGCAGATGGAGATACCGGTGATCGCCGCCATCAACGGCGTCGCCGCCGGCGGCGGGCTGGAGCTGGCGTTAAGTTGCGATTTCCGCATCGCCGCCGACAGCGCCAAAATGGGCCTGCCGGAAGGCAATGTGGGGTTGATCCCCGGCTCCGGCGGCATCTCCCGCCTGGTCAAGCTGGTGGGCCCGGCCATCGCCAAGCGTCTGGTCATGACCGGCGAAATCATTCCCGCCGCCAAGGCGCTGGATTACGGCCTGATCGAAGAAATAGTGCCCGCCGATGACTTAGCCGAGCACTGCCTAGAATTCGCGCGCACATTGGCGGCGCGGGCGCCTCTGGCCATCGGCAGCGCCAAGCTGGTCATCAATCAGTGCGTTAATGTGGACACCGAAACCGGGCGCAACTTTGAACGCATCGCCCAAAGCGTCCTGAAAATGACAGCGGACCACAAGGAGGGCGCGCAAAGCTTCGTCGAGAAGCGCAAGCCAAATTTCTCAGGGCGCTAAAGCCACAGTTGATCTAACGGAATCAATGATTAGTATTCCGGCTATCAACTCCTAAATTACCGCAACGCGAGGATCTAAATGAGCAACGGCGAAGAAGCGCGATTTCTGTACGATCCATACCTGGAATGGGTGAAGGGCGAAGGCGTTCCGGTGGTCGAGGATTTCGGTGTCGATCTGATCGCTGTCGAAACCAAACCCTGGGCGCGGCTGGGAACCGATGGCGCCATTGTCCACATGAAAGGGCGCGGCGACTTCATTTCCATATTCATCATCGATATCCCGCCGGGCGCCAAGTCGGCACCGCAGCAGCATCTCTACGAAGAGGTGGTCTATGTGCTTTCCGGCCACGGCTCGACCACGGTGGAAACCCACGACGGCCGCGTACACTCCTTCGAATGGGGACCGCAAAGCCTGTTCGCCCTGCCGCTGAACGCCAAGTACCAGCATTTTAATGCATCGGGCAGGGAGCCCGCCAGGCTGTCCTCGACCAATAGCCTTTGCGTGATGCTCAACCTGTTCCACAATGACGATTTCATTTTCGCCAACGATTACCGCTTCCCGGAGCGCGAAGGCACCGAAAATTCCTTCTCTGGCGAGGGTGAGTTTATCCCAAAAAAGCCCGGCCGCCATATGTGGGAGACCAATTTCGTGCCGGATTTATCGAAATTCAAGCTGCGCAAATGGTCAAAGCGGGGCGCCGGCGGCTCCAACATGATGTTCGTGCTGGCCGACGGCTCCATGCATTCGCACATGTCGGAGATGCCGGTGGGCACCTACAAGAAAGGCCACCGGCATGGCTCTGACTTCCATGTTTTCTGCGTCACGGGAACCGGCTATTCGCTATTGTGGTACGAAGACGGCGATGATTTCGAGCGTGTCGATTGGAAACACGGCGTTGTCTTTGCCCCCCCCGACGGCATGTATCACCAGCATTTCAACACCAGCCCCGATCCGGCGCGCTATCTGGCCATCGCCTTTGGCGGGCTCCGCTATCCGATGACCGAGGCCAAGCGCCGGGTGTTCATGGGCATGGACGTGAATGTGCGCGATGGCGGCGCCCAGATCGAATACGAAGACCAGGAGGCGCGCATCCACCAGATTTACCTGGACGAGCTGGCCAAGCACGGCGCCACTTCGAAGATGGGCGAGTTTATCGACGAAGCACCATACCTGAAGGCCAAGTGAGGCGCGCCCAATGAGCGACAACCAAGAAGCCCGGTTTCTGTTCGATCCCTACATGGATTGGGTGGAGGGCGAGGGCGTGCCGGTTGTCGAGGGGTTCGGCATGGACTTGCTCGCCGTCGAAACCAAACCCTGGGCGCGCATGGAAACCAATGGTGCCTTTGTCCATCTGAAAGGGCGCGGCGATTTCATTTCCATCTTTATCGTTGATATCCCGCCGGGCGCCAAATCATCGCCGCAGCAGCATCTGTACGAAGAAGTGATCTATGTGCTTTCCGGCCATGGCTCGACCACCATCGAAACCGGCGACGGCGCCAAGCATTCGTTCGAATGGGGACCGAAGAGCCTTTTCGCCCTGCCCCTCAACGCCAAGTACCAGCACTTCAATGCGTCGGGCCAGGAGCCTGCGCGGCTCGCATCTACCAACGATCTCTGCTTGGTGCTGAACCTCTTTCACAATGCGGATTTCGTCTTCAACAATTCTGTCCATTTCCCGGACCGGCAAGGCAAGAGCAATTATTTCTCCGGCGAGGGGGATTTCATTCCGAAAAAGCCCGGCCGCCATATGTGGGAAACCAATTTCATTCCCGATCTGGCCGGCTTCGAGCTGCAAAGCTGGGACAAGCGCGGCGCCGGATCATCGAACATGAAATTCATCCTGGCAGACGGCACCATGCACGCCCATTCATCGGAAATGCCGGTCGGCACCTACAAAAAAGCCCACCGCCACGGCGCCGACTTCCACGTCTATAGCGTAACCGGGAGCGGCTATTCCCTGTTCTGGTACGAAGATGACGCGGGTTTCGAGCGCATCGATTGGAAACATGGCGTCGTCTTCGCGCCCCCCGACGGCATGTACCACCAGCATTATAACACCGCTGACCAGCCGTCCCGCTATCTGGCCGTGGCTCTCGGCAGCCTCCGCTATCCGTTTACCACGGCGAAGATGAATGTCTTTGCCGGCGTCGATGTGAGCGTCAAGGATGGCGGCGCGCAGATCGAATATGAAGACCAGGACAGCCGCGTCCATGAAATATATTTGGCCGAGCTGGCCAGGAACGGTGTCTCGTCCCACATGGGCGAGTATATCGACGAAAGCATATTCAAAAAGAAATCGGCCTGATGCACGATCTGGAATTCGACCATATCCACCCGTCCGAGGAACAAAAGGAACAGCTAAGCGACGCCATCTGGTCCGCCGACAATGTGGAATTCACCACCGTCGGCGTCGATGTTGGCTCGTCCACCTCGCACCTGATGTTTGCCAAGGTGCATCTGCAGCGGCTTGCCGAGGCCCTGTCCAGCCGCTTCGTGGTGGTATCCCGGGAAATCCTCTGGAAATCGCCAATCCTGTTGACCCCCTACCGGCCCGATTTCACCATCGATGCGGAAGAACTGGGAGCATTTATCGACGCCGCCTATGGCCAAGCCGGCATCACCAAGAACGACATCGATTCCGGCGCCGTGATCCTGACCGGCGAGGCCTTGAAGCGCACCAACGCCCGCGCCATCGCCGATCTGTTCGCCATGGAATCGGGTAAGTTCGTTTGCGCATCCGCCGGCCACAATATGGAAGCGCTGATGGCCGCGCACGGCTCCGGCGCCGTTGAATTATCGCGCCAGGAACACAGAACCTTCCTCAATGTGGATATCGGCGGCGGCACCACCAAGTTCGCGCTGGTGCATGGCGGGCGCTTGCTGCATTCCTCGGCCATCGCCGTCGGTGGCCGATTGGTCGCCATGGACGAAGACGGCGACCTCAACCGTATCGAAGAGCCGGCGCTATTGATGGCCAAGGCCGCGGGTATCGATCTGGTCCTTGGCCAGAAGCTAACCGATGAGGCCCGCGCCAAACTTGTCACCACCATGATCGAGATATTGCGAAACGCCATCGCGCGAAAGCCCTTGGGTGCGGAATTCAATGATCTGATCCTGACCCCGTCCTTGCCGGCGGACATCAAGATTGACGCCATTACTTTTTCCGGCGGCGTATCGGAGTTTATATTCAAGCGCGAAACCGCCGATCACGGCGATATCGGGCGCGACATGGCCAATGCCCTGGTTGAAGCCCTCGAAAACAACGAAATCGAATACCCGGTCTATGATCCCGGCCAGGGCATCCGCGCCACCGTGGTCGGCGCGTCCCAATTCACCGTGCAGGTGAGCGGCAACACCATCCACATCACCCGCCCCGAAGCCTTGCCGGTGCGCAACGTGCCGGTGGTGCGCATCGAGGCGGCGCTGGACGGCGATATCGATCCCGATGTTATCAGCGGCGCCATCGCCACGTCCCTCGCCCGCATCGATATTACCGAGGGCGAAACCACCACGGCACTGGCCTTTACCTGGGAGGGCGAGCCCGCCTATCCGCGCCTGTTCGCCCTCGCCAAGGGCATTTGCGGCGGCTTCGCCAATACCGTGGCCGAAGCCAAGCCGCTGATCCTGGTGATGGAGGGCGATATCGGCAAAAGCCTCGGCGTCATCTTGAAGACCGAGTTGGATGTCACCGGCGATATTATATCCCTGGACGGGGTGCAGCTTCGCGAGTTCGATTTCATCGATGTCGGCGAATTGATCCAACCCACCGATGTGGCGCCGCTGATCATCAAGTCGCTTCTGTTCGGATCGGACCGGGGGCAATCTCAAGATCATGGTCACAGCCACCACCATGACCATCACAGCCATGACTAGGGCTGGCGCATCATGACCGCCGCCGCGCCGACCATGGGGCACGATACGCGGGTACTGGGACTGATCGGCGGCGGCCATTTTCTCAGCCATTTCTATCAGTTGAGCCTGCCGCCATTGCTGCTAGTCTGGCGCGCCGAGTTCGGCGTCAGCTTCGCCGCTTTGGGATTGATCTTGACCCTTTTTGCATTGGGCACAGGCCTGGCCCAAATTCCGGCCGGTATCCTGGTCGATCGGTTCGGTGCGCGGCCAATGTTGGTGGGCGGACTGATCGTCGTCGGCGGAACCATCGCGGCCATGAGCTTGGCGCCATCGGTCGAAGTGATCTACGTCCTGGCCGCCATCGCCGGTATCGGCAACAGCGTCTTTCATCCCGCCGATTATGCCATCCTCAATTCGTCGATCGATGGCGAGCGTATGGGCAAAGCCTTCGGCTTTCATACCTTTTCCGGCCATCTCGGCGGCGCCGTCGCGCCGGCTACCATCATATTTTTGACCGCTGCCTACGATTGGCGCCTGGCGATGATTGTCACCGGGCTGGTGGCCATCGCGGCGGCGGCGATCATAGCAGTCCAGGGCGGCGTCCTGATGGACGAGAACCAAGGCGCCGGCGAAGAAGCGGACGCCGATGAGAGCACCGATGGCGAGGCAAGGCCATCGACCATGTCACTGATCCTTTCCAAGTCGATGCTGTTGTTTTTCCTGTTTTTCCTGATCGCCTCGATGACCTCTTCGGGGGTAACGTCTTTTTCCGTGGTGGCGCTGGTCAATATCCAGGGCGTCACCCTCGCCGGCGCCTCCAGCGCGCTGACCTCGTTCCTGTTCGCCAGCGCCATCGGCATACTTTTGGGCGGCGTCATCGCCGACCGCTACGGCAAGCATGACGAAACCGCTATCGCCGCCTTTATCCTTTCCGGCATCATATTCCTGATCGTCGCGCAAGCGGATCTCGGGACGGCCATGGTGATTGGCCTTTTCACCCTGGCCGGGCTGGTGCAGGGCATATTGCGCCCGGCCCGGGACATGATGGTGCGCGCCATGGCGCCAAAGGGCGCCATGGGACGGGTGTTCGGCTATGTCTCCACCGGCATCGCGATCGGTAGCGGTATCGCGCCGGTATTGTTCGGCTTCATGGTGGATCAGGGTTTGAGCGTCTGGATATTCTGGCTGCTGGCGGTGTTTTCGGCCCTCGGCATCGGCATCGTCCTGGTGCAGAAACGGAGTGCATAACATGCCGGGCCATGGCGGCGATTTATCGAGCGCGGCGGCACGCTTCGCCATTGCAGAAGAAGACTGGCTGGATCTCTCCACCGGCATCAACCCGGACGCCTACCCCAATACGGATTACGATGCGGCGTTGTTACACCGGCTGCCCACCACCGGTGATGGCGCCCCCGCTCTGGCCGCCGCGCGCAGTTTTTACGGCGTACCGGATAGCGCCGCGATCATCGCCGTTCCCGGAACCCAGGCGGTTCTGCAAGCGCTGCCCACAATGCGCGCCGCCGGCAAGGTCGCCATTCTCGGCCCCACCTATTCGGAGCACGGCATTACATGGCGCGCAGGCGGCCATGATGTGCGCGAAGTTTCCGGGTTGGATGGGCTGGCCGACGTCAGCGTGGCGGTGCTGGTCAATCCCAACAACCCCGATGGAAGGCGCATCCCGCCCGGCGAAATCGTGACGCTGGCTTCGAGGCGAGGCGGCAACTGGACCATCGTCGATGAAGCCTTTTGCGATGTGGAACCGGGTTTAAGCGTCGTCGGCGAGACCGGCAGCGGCGGACTTCTGGTGCTGTGTTCCCTCGGCAAATTTTTCGGGCTGGCGGGACTTAGGGTCGGGTTCGTCATCGGCTCCCCGGATATGATCGCCGCCATCGAAGCCCGCATCGGCCCCTGGCCGGTTGGCGGCGGCGCCCTCGCCATCACCGCCCGCGCCCTTGCCGACACGGGATGGATCAAGGCGACGCGCGCCAGTCTGGCGGAAGGCCGGGCCGAAATGGAGGCGCTTCTGGGCCACGCTGGGTTTAGTATTCTCGGCGGCACCGATCTTTTCATCCTGACCGAACATGCAGATGCCACCGAGATTTATGAGCGGCTTGGCCAGGCCGGTATATTGGTGCGTGCCTTCGGCGATCACCCAACATGGCTGCGCTTCGGCCTTCCCGGCCAACCCAATGTAGCGCGGCTGAAAGCGGCGCTTAGCCTTCCCGGTCCAACAGGTGGATGAACGAGCCGGACACGGTGCCCACTTGCGCGCCGGCATCTTCAAGATCGATGGCTTCGGCATCGGCCACGCCGAACAAGGGATCGGCGCGGTTTTCCGTCAGGCTCGCATAATGAAACTCGTGGCCACGCAATGCGTCGCCCGCCGCGCCCAAGGGGCCGTCCTTTAAAAGCTGCAACCGCCGGTAACCCAGATGTAGACGGCGCGCCGCAAACGAGGTTTTGACCGGCAAAAGCTCGGCCATGGTGTGTTCGGTTCCGTCCGCATCGGTGAGGCTTTCGCCAAGCACCATATAGCCGCCGCATTCGCCATAAATCACGGCACCTCGCTCCGCCGCATCCCGCAAGCCGCCAAGGAAGTTCCCATTGCCCGCCAGCCGGGGTGCGTGCAGTTCCGGATAGCCGCCGGGCAGGAACACCGCATCGGCTTGCCCGTCCGGCGCCTCGTCATTCAGCGGCGAGAAGTAGCTGAGGGTGGCGCCGGCGACCCTCCAGCCATCAGTCAGGTGAGCATAGGTAAAGGCGAAGGCATCATCAGCGGCAATGGCGATTTGGGTACCAAGAGCGACCAGCGGAGCGTACTCCGACACGCGCGGTGTAGCCGGTGCCGCCAGCCCAGCGATGGCGTCCAAATCCAACGCAGCTCCGATAATACCGCCCGCGCGTTCGATCCAGGCGTCCATATCAGCCCGCTCGCGCGCCTGCACCAGACCCAGATGGCGGCTGGGCAGCTCCAACTCGCCATTCCAGGGCACAAAACCGAATATTGGCAAACCCAAGGGCTCCACCGACCGGCGCAAAATTCTTTCGTGCCGTTCGCCCCCAGCCCGGTTGAAAATGACGCCGGCGATATCCGTGTCGGCCCGGTGGCGCTGGAAACCTTCGATGACGGCGGCGGCGGACGCCGCCTGGCCCTTCACATCGACAACCAATACAATCGGCC
>JABHAA010000090.1 GCA_018674495.1 Rhodospirillaceae bacterium
GTCGCCGATCTCGCGGCGTTCGATCTTGATCACTTCGGCGCCGAGATCGGCCAGCAACTGGGTACACCAGGGCCCGGCCATAACCCGGGAGAGATCGAGAACGCGAATATCTGTTAACGGGCCTGCCAAGTGAATTCTCCCGGATACAAAGTTCTAAAGACCATCAATACTACGCCGCCGCCAAAACATCGAACGCATCACCCTCGGCGGCAACGCCTTCCATATGGATCCGGTGCCAAACTGCATAGAAAAGCAAAACCCACGCGGCCTGGCCGTGATGGCGGGCCGCATTGCCTTGCAGCCCGGCGAACAGATCAATAACGCGGCCCGGATCGCAAATTTCGGCTATGCAGTCCGTGCTGGCCACGGCTTCGCCGATGCGCCGCCCCTTGGCGCCGATCCATTCGGCCACCGGAACCGTAAAGCCGCGCTTAGGGGTAAAGGGCTCGGCTTCGGGCAGCGCCCCTTCCAGCCATTTGCGCAAAATATATTTGCCATGGCCGCCCTTTACCTTCAGCCCGTCCGGCAAGGACATCGCCACCTCGGCCACCTCGGGATCAAGCATGGGTGTGCGTCCCTCGACCCCATGCGCCATCAGGCAGCGGTCCAGTTTCGCCAACAAATCATTGGGTAGCCAATCGGCGCAATCCATGGCCTGCAAGGTTTGCAGTTTGCTGCGCCCCGGCAACGCTGCGGCTTCCGATGCCGCCATCCTGGTACGCCAATCGCCCGAAGCCTCGCGCAACAGATCCAGCCCATCCAGGATACCGCGCCCACGCATCTTGCGCCCGCCAAGCCACCAGGGCCGGAGCGCCCGCCGGTAGCGGCCATAGCCGGCAAACATTTCGTCGCCGCCTTCGCCCGAAAGCACCACTTTCAGGCCATGGTCCCGGGCTGCCTGGCCAAGCTTGTAGGTGGGCAGGATAGCATAATCGGCAACCGGATCATCGAAGGCGGCGGCCACCGATGGCAGCAGCGACCAGAAATCGTTTTCGGAAAATTCCACCGCATGGAAATTGGCGCCGGCGGCGTCGGCAACATATTTTGCGTGGGCGCGCTCGTCGCGGGCGCCGGTGCCGAAAAATCCGGCCGTAAAAGCCTCCACGGGCCGCTCGTTCAAATCCCGCATACAGGCGAGGATGGCGGACGAATCCACACCGCCGGACAGGAACATGCCGTAGGGTACGTCGGAGCGTTGATGCACCATGACGCTGTCCATCAACGCATCGCCAACCCGTTTGAGCGCATCCGCTTCCGACAAAGGCTGCGGCGCACCGGATGGCAGCGCATCCCGCCTGCCCCGACCCGTTACCCTGCCGGCCACCACCGTCAGGGTTTCACCGGGCAGAACGCGGCGGACGCCCTGGTAAATGGTTTCAGGCCCGCTGGTGAACTGCAATTGCAGAAATTCATCGCGCGCCAACCCATTCAACTTCGGCGCGGTAATGCCGGCGGCGAACAGCGCCTTGGGCTCTGACGCGAAATACACACCCGCAGCATCTTCCACATAATAGAGCGGCTTGATCCCGAACGGGTCCCTGGCCAGATAGGTACGCCCGGCGTCCGATTCTATGGCGGCGATGGCGTACATACCGCGAAGCGTTGCGCTAAACTCAGGCCCGTGGCGCACCAGCAACGGCAACGCCACCTCGCAGTCGGACTTGGTCTGGAATTCACCCGCGCCGATTTCCTCGCGCAATTCGACGAAATTATAAATCTCACCATTGGCGATGAGGACGTTGCCGGCGGCGTCCCTTAAAGGCTGGTCGCCGGTTTCAAGATCGATGATGGCCAGTCTTGTATGCGCCAGTCCCTGCCCGGCATCGACAAACCGGCCGCTGCCGTCCGGCCCCCGGTGGGCCAGCGCGGCGGCCAGACGGTCCAGAATATCGGGATCGGCGTCCCCGGATTTCATTATGACGCCGGCAATTCCGCACATATCAGCTCAACAATTGCTCAAAGAATTTGATGTATTTGTCGACCACGATCGGCTCGGTAAATTCGGCCTCATATTGATCGTATCCATTTTCTACAATGGTTTTGTGCAGTTCCTCGTCACTGATCAAGCGCTTGATGAAATTGGCCAGGCTGACGAAATCATCCACCGGGAACAAGATGCCGTTGCTGCCCTGCTGGATCAATGTGCCCGGGCCGATACTGTCGGCGGCGATCACCGGCACGCCTTGCGCCCAGGCTTCGATCACCACATTGCCCAAGGGCTCGTGGCGGGACGGGCAGATGAAGATATCGGCCGCCGCAAACAAAGCCTCGGCATCATCGCGCCAGCCCAGGAAGCGGACCCTTGGCTTGATGCCCAGCACCTCGGCCTCTTGTTCCAGTTGCTTGCGCAACGGCCCCTCGCCGGCGATCCAGACATAAACATTGGGCACCCGGGCGACCGCCTTCAAAAGCACGTCGAAGGCCTTGTTTTCGTGCAGCCGCCCCAAAGCTAGAATAAGCGGCGCCGTATCGGGGGTATAGAACTCGGCCCGCTTGACCGGCTGGGCGCGGCCGCCGCCGACAAAATTGGGCAGGTAGTGCACCCGCTCCCGGTCCCAGCCGCTATTGACCAGATAATCGGCGATCTCGGATGTGTTGGCGATCAGGTGATCGCAGTTGCGGTAATATTTGACGTTATAAAATCCGCCCAGCCGGCCCACATGGGTAAAGTCGCCTTGCGGGCAAAAACTGGTGGCCCGATTCATCCAGCTCAGCACGATATCGGGCTGGTATTCCTTGATCTGGCGTTTGAGGCCGAAGCGCGTGGCGATATCCAGCTTACCGCCGAAGCCCATCTCAACCGGCGCGATACCGGCGGACTTAAGCACCTTGGCGCGGCCTTCATGGGGGCGCATCACGACCCGCTGGTTCACGCCAGCGCGCTGGAAGGCCACCGAAAGCCGGGTAAAAAAGGCTTCCGCGCCGCCATATTCCGCGCCCGCCATCGCTTGCAGGATTTTCATTACGGGATCAACCTTTCGAAGGACCGGGCGGCGTCCGCCCATCCCCACTTGCTTTGTTCTTCAAGCGCCGTCTCGTGATAGCGGCGCCATGTTTCATCGTCGTTCAACAATTTCACCGCAGCGGCGGCGAAGGCCTGATCGTCGCCGGCGATGGTGCCTGTTTGGCCATCGATAACCCGTTCGACCACCGATCCAATGCGCTGCACAACCGCCGGAACACCGGCGGCCTGCGCTTCACCGACCGCTAGGCAAAAGGTTTCGTTGATGTCGCCCCGATAGAGCATGACCCGGGCGCTCGCGAACTCCTCCACCAGCCTCTCTTTCGCCACCGGTGCATTCAGAACCACGCCCTCATGCCGCATCGAGCGGGCATGTTCAAGAACTTGCTCCATCTCGGCCGCTTTTTCCGCGCCCACGGAACCATAGGTCGCGGCGCCGCAAAAGAGATGTAGCTCCGCATCCGGGACATTGGGGCGGATGTGATCGCGCCACAAGTCCAGCAGCCAATCCAACGAACGCAAGGGGTTAGACGTGAATATGGCGCGCCGGGGCGGCGGCTCGTCCGCTGCGCCCACATCCGAAAACGGCGGCGCGATGCCGTAAGGAATGACCACCCGCATCCCGGACGGCGCCAACGCCGGATAGGTGGTCGCATGATAATCGCCGATGAAGATGATCGCCGGCTTGATCCGCCACAGCTTGGAAAGATAGCGCCATTTCATCAAGTAGCGCGCCGGATTATGGATCCAGAACACCGTGCGCCTTGCATCCGGCATCAAGCCCAGCAACTTGTCGCCCCGGTTGGCAATATAGAGATCGATACTTTCCGGCAATCCGTCCGCCAGCGGCGCCCATTCGACGCCGTCGATAACGCGGTGCGCCGCGCACATATTGCGCACGTAAACTTCGTGGCCACGCTCCGCCAAGGCCCGGGTTAGATTGACGATGGCGCTTTCAACCCCGCCCAAAGGGCCCTTGGACGGGCTTTCGCCGTCAAATTCGATGCCGTTATCGGCAAGAACGATGCGCGCGCCCATCAGTCGTCTTCGAGTTTGGCTTTGATGTGGGAGATTATCGGGTAGAGACCGGCGAACAAGGCGATCAGCAAACCGTAGCCGCCCTCCCGGTATCCCTTGCGCCCGATATAGCATTTGATAAAGCGCGAAAACAGCCGCCGCACATTGTTGGCGGTGCTGCCGATCTCGCCGGTTTCGCGCATGTCCCTGGCCCGCGCCGAGGAATAATTATCAAGCCGGCGGATCATGTCAGAGACGCCTCGGTCCACATAGTGATTGACCCGGTTTTTGAGCATCGGGCCCTTGGCGCCGGACCATTTAAGCCGTGGGTGAACCCGTTGCCGGCCCCAAGTTTTGACGCCTTTGCGAAACAGCCCCGGATAGGCCGCCTTGCCGTAGGACGCGCCCCAGCCATAGCGCACGCGGCGCTCGCCAATGAAATTATCCACCAGTATTTCGTGCCAATCGCTGCCCGAATTTTCAATCACTTGGCGGATTTCGGCGGCCAGCGCTTCGGTCACATGCTCATCGGCATCCACTTCCAAAATCCATTCGCCGTCGCAGGCTTGGATGGCCGCGTTGCGGCGATCGCCTTCGATATCCCAGGCGCCCTCGATGATCTTGGCGCCGAAGCGTTCGGCAATGGCGCGCGATCCATCGGTGCAACGGTCCATGACGACGACGATCTGATCGGCAAAGGCGACGTGTTCGAGGCACGCAGCCAGGCGCGCTTCTTCGTTGCGGATGGAGGTCACGGCGGAAAGGCGGATGCTCATTCGGCGGCGTCCCGGCAGCGGTGCCAGAGATCGCGGGCGCCGGTCTCGGCCATATCGACGCTCAGGCTGTCCATCAGCGATTCCGAGGTCCGATGGTCAAACTCGTCGGGGAATATTTCGGCGTAGGGCACTTTGGTGCGGACAATGCCCGTATGGGTTCCCCACGGCGCATAAAGAGATTCCAGGGTCGGGCCGAACAGGCCCAAAGTCGGCACCCCGGACGCCGCCGCCAGATGCATCAGGCCGGAATCATTGCCCACGTAAAATCCACAGCGCGCTAGGCAGGCATAGGCGGTCAGCAAATCCAGCTTGCCCACCAGATCGATGCGCCGTTCATCGGGAATACCGCTGATCAGGCGGAGCGCCATGGGCCGCTCGTCATCACGGCCGAAGACGGCGACGCGGGCGCCGGGCAATATACCATCATCGGCTGTCAGACGTTTGATCAGCGCCGCGAAATTTTCCGGGCGCCAGGTTTTGGCGCGCCAGTTCGCCGTTGGCCCCACCGCCAGCACCGGCCCGCCGTCTGGAATGGCGGCGCGCGCAAAGTCCACATGTTTATCGGCAGTCCACAATTTCGGCGCCGGCGTCTGTTCCAAATCCAGCACCCGGGTCATGCGCTCAACCCGGCGCTGGTCGGAGCCGTCCCGGGACATGCCGCGCCGCTGACGCCTTGCCAAAAGATAAGTCACCGGCGCGTTCCGAAGATCGATAACCAGATCCCAAAAGCGGGGCACGCACAAAAGCCACAGGCGCAACCAATGCAGCGACCACAGCATTTTATCGAGGACGATAATTCGCTCTAATCCGGGCACCGCCTCAAATAACGGCGCCGCCGCCGGACCGCAGGCCACGGTGACCTGTACATCGGCGTTATTTTCGATCACCCGGTGCAATAGACCGGTCGATAATATCGCGTCGCCGACCCGCGTGGATGTGACAAATAAAAGCTTCATGCCGTAAATTCTGGTTCCAAATCTAAGTCCAAAGCGCTTCAAATTCTATAGCCGCAGCGTCCCACCCGCGTGCGCTCCGCGCGCCGCCGCCAGCCTGGCTTAAACTTTGATACATTTCCGATCCCGGTTCCAGCAATCCTTGGGTCAAATTTACAAACGCGTCATCGTCGGGCGCCAGGTACCCGGTGCGGCCGTTTTCGATCCGCTCCAACAGGGCCGGGCTGGCGCCTTCGGGCGCGCGCAGGATTGCCGGCGCTCCCGCCGCCTGACTTTCGGCCAGGGTTGAGGCGTAACTCTCCCCCTTGATGGCAGGATAAAGATGCACGGCGGCTTCCCGGTAGGCCGTAGCCATGCCCGGATCGGGCTCCGGCATGCGCACTTCGGCGCCGGCGTCCGCTGCGGCGCGCACCGCCTCCAGGACGGGCTGCAGCCGTTGATCGACGTTGCCGCCGTCCAGGCCGCGCCACAAGCCGGCGGAATAAATACGTAATATGGCGTTCGGCCGTTTGGGATGGATACGCTCCGACCAAAGCGCCACCATTTCGGCCAGGCCGTGCAACGGGTGTGTGGTCACCACGGCGATGGGCTGGGGGGATTGCAGGTCCGGCCCCTCGCCGCCCAGAAAGACCGCGCCGACGCCGGGTTGGATCACCGATTGGCGCAATTCGGACCAGCCTTTGAGAGCCGCCCGGTGTGCCGCTCCGGTCAATACCAGCGCCGGATTATGGCGCTTCAGAATGCGGCGGCTGGCGGGCTGGTCGAGCAATTTCGGGCCATCCCAGAGCCAGAGGCAGCGATGCTCCGCATCTTCCACTTCATCCAGCAGGGCCGGTTTCCGAAACGCGATCAGCACATCGGTATCGGGTGGGCGCGGCGCGCTCAAGGGCAGCCAGTCAACGGCATCGATTTGAACCTGATCGCTGCATTGATTGATGGCGGTTACCCAATGGCCGCGCGCCGCCAAGGCCGCCGCCAGCCGCACGAACGCCTTCTCCGCCCCGCCAAGGGCGCGGGCGTCGGGAGAGGCGCCATCGAAGGCAATGGAATCATCAATCATGGTGATGTTCATGGCGGCTGTTTACACGGCACCGAAGGATAAGCAAACAACGTCGATGAGGGGAATTGTACCGCAGCGCTCGGAGGCTATATACTTAGGCATGAGCAAAACTGAATATAGCCGCCTTGAAAACCGCGCTGTGATCGCAGTGACGGGTGAGGACGCCGCCGAATTCCTGCAAGGATTGGTGTCCAACGATATCTTAGCTGTTGGCCCGAACCGCGCTCTCTATGCCGCCCTGTTGACGCCCCAGGGTAAATTTCTGTTCGATTTCTTTGTCGCCGAAATCGGCGATCAATTGCATCTGGACTGTGAAGCCGCGCGCGCTGATGATTTTATAAAGCGCCTGACCATGTTCAAATTGCGCGCCAAGGTCACCATGGCGATGACCGAGTTTACCGTCGCCGCTGCCTTTGGCGCCGATGTGCACACTGCCTTTGGGCTCGGAACAGAGCCGGGCGCCTCGGGCCTCTTCGACGGCGGCGTCGCCTACACCGATCCGCGTCTGGCCGCGATGGGCGTGCGCGTGGTCCTTGCGCCCGGTAGCGTTATCGAGCTACCCGCCGCCGAGCCCGGTGCCTACGATACTTTGCGCCTTTCGCTTGGCCTCCCCGACGGCAGCCGCGATATGGATATCGACAAATCGACCCTGCTGGAATGCGGCTTCGAAGAATTGCACGGTGTCGATTTCGACAAGGGCTGCTACATGGGCCAGGAATTGACGGCGCGCACCAAATACAGAGGCCTGGTGAAGCGCCGCCTGTTCCCGGTGAAGATTGACGGGCCCTTGCCCGAACCCGGCGCGGCCATCGACTTCAACGGCGCCGATGCGGGCACCATCAAATCCGGCGCCGGCGATCAGGCCATCGCGCTACTGCGCCTGCAAGTAGTCGAGGACGCCCGCGCCGCCGGCGGGGCCCTCACCTCGGGCGCGACCAAAATCACCCCCATCCGGCCGGCCTGGATGCAGGCAACCCCGCCGGAATCATGAGCGAAGAGAAGCTCTCCTACGACCGCTCGCTGCTCGATCCGGTGGCCGAGACCTTCGGGCGCTCCTACAAGGCCTATGGGCCGGTGCACAAGGCGCTGGCCTGGGTCGATGCGGACCGCATGCTGCGCCGCTTCCAGATATTCGCCGGGCTGATCGCGCACCTGGGCGAGGACCAGCCGATTTCGGTCAACGATCTCGGCTGCGGATACGGCCCTATGTTCGATACATTCGGCGATCTGCCGGCCCTCAAAAATGGCCGCTACTACGGCTATGACATAAGCCTAGAAATGATCAAAGCCGCGCGCGCCCGCATCGATGATCCGAGGGCCACATTCCAGGTCGGCCACAGCGCCTCGAAAGAGGCGGATTATTCTTTTGTTTCAGGCACTTACAATATGAAAATGTATGCTTCCGACGCCGATTGGCAGGCCATGGTCGAGGAAAGCCTGATCCATTTGTTTTCCATGAGCCGCATCGGCCTCGGCTTCAATATGCTAAGCGTGCACAACCCGAACCGGGAGCCGACGCTGTATTACGGCGATCCCGAACATTACCTGCAATTCTGCCAGCGCCATCTGAGCCTGAATTCCCGCCTGGTCGAGCTGCTTAGTCCCAGAGAATTCGTCATCTTCGCCATGCGCTAACCACCAAGTTCCGGCCACACGCCCGCCAATAGCTGGGCGGCATTACCCGTCCGGATGCCCTCTTTTTCGGTTTCCGATAATTGCGCGCTGTCGATGGCCTTCAAGCTCCAGTCGGTGCGGAAGATGGGGCAATCTGTGCCGAAGACAATATGCTCGGGCCCGAACAGCGAGACCGCGATTTCAATCGCCCGGGGGCCGAGGGACGAGCAATCCACATGCACCCCGCGCGCCATCGACGACGGCAGTGGCTCGTCCGGCGTGCGCGTAACAACAACGTGGTCGATACGCTCAATCACATCTGGCAGGGTGCCGCCCATGTTGGCGACGTGCAGCGACAGATCCGGATAGGCGTCGAGATAATCGGTGAACAAAAGCGTGACCATGGCGTGCCCGACCATGGACTGCACATCAAGGGCGGCCCGTGCAAAGGCATTGTCGCGAACACTGGGCGTATGGCCGGGCGCAAGATCGGCGCGTTGATCGGGCCGGGGCCCTGGATGAATGAAGATATGCCCGCCGAGCCTGTTGGCCGCGTCCATAACGGGGCGGATTTTTTCCGCCCAATCGAGGGTCAGAAAAAAATTGTTGGGCAGGATGGCGCCGATGAGCCCAAGTTCGTTGCGCCCGCGTTCATATTCAGCCACTGCCGCGTCCATGTCCGCGAAGGGCAGCGACGCCAGCCCGGCAAAGCGGGATTTGTTCCGCCCCGCCAATTCGCTGACATGGTCATTGAACGCCCGGCAAAAGGGCAAGGCTTCTTCGGCAGGTAAAGAATCGGCGCCGAACAATCCGGCCAGGGACAACATTTGCGCCCGCACCCCAATTCCGTCCATAAATTCAAGCCGCGCGTCCATGTCATGATAGGCGGCGTTGATCGCCAGTGTGCCGTTCGGCATGTGAAAGGTCTCACCGCCATCGCCGGCACTGATGAAGGGCGCACTTGTTCTGGCGCGCATCATGTCGGCGACCGGTTCGGGCAGGTAGTGGGTGTGAAGATCAATGGCCATGGTTATATCCCTGGGTTAATTTCTTCGGTGTGGTTGCAAACGTCGGGGTGTCAGCGCCGCCCCTCCGCCTCCATGTCGCCGTCGACCGAGGCGTTATAGAGCAAGTTCGCCTCTTCCGCTTCGACGCCGGTCTGGCGGGTGACCATATTGCCATAGCTGGGCAACATGCCGCGTTCCTGGCGCGCCTCTTCATCCCATAATTTGGCGCGGATTAGCGCCTTGGCGCAGTGCAGATAGGCCTCTTCCACCTGAACCATGAGCCCTGTCTTCGGCGCTATGCCGTTCACCGCCAAGGGCGCCAGCAAATCGGCGTCATTGGTGATTTCGGCGGTGCCGTTGATGCGCAGGGTCTCATGGATGCCGGGTATCATGAACAACAGACCGACCTTGGGATTTGCCAGAATGTTCTGCAGGGAATCGAGCCGGTTGTTGCCGCTCCGGTCCGGGATCAGGATGCGGTTGTCGCCGAGCACTGCAACGAAGCCCGGCTCATCGCCCTTCGGCGAAATGTCACCCTCGGTACCCAGCAGCATAAACGGCGACAGCGAAATGAACTTTCGGCAATGTTCATCCAGAGCCGAAAGCTGCTTGTCGAGCACCCGCTGCTTGGGATCGGCATAAACCTCCCGCAAGTCCGAGACGCTTTCGAATGTATTTCCGTCCATGGTCAGCTCCTCTTAAGCATCGACAACAACCTTGCCGCCGGCCAGCGCCGCCTGCGCCGCCGCCAGCCGCGCGATGGGCACCCGGTAGGGAGAGCAGGACACGTAATCCAACCCCGCCTCCTGGCAAAAATGGATGGAGGCCGGATCGCCGCCATGCTCGCCGCAGATGCCGAGCTTGAGGCCCGGCCGCGTCGCCCGCCCGCGCTCGGTGGCGATACGCACCAATTCGCCGACGCCGGCCTGATCGATGGTAACGAACGGGTCTTTTTCAAAAATATTTTGTTGCTGATAGGCGTCCAGGAACGAGCCCGAATCATCCCGGGACAATCCAAACGTGGTTTGCGTCAGATCATTGGTGCCGTAGGAGAAAAACTCGGCGCCCTCGGCAATCTCACCGGCGCGCAGCGCGGCGCGCGGCAACTCGATCATGGTGCCGGTCATGTAGTCCAGTTCCACGCCCTCGGACGCCGACACTTCGGCTGCCACCCTATCGACCAGCTCGTGCAGGATATCAAATTCCTGGGCCGACGAGACCAGCGGGATCATCACTTCCGGGCTCACCGTTTCGCCGTCTTCTTTGGCCACCAGGGCCACTGCTTCGAAGATGGCACGGCACTGCATCTCGTAAATTTCAGGATGCATGATGCCGAGGCGGCAACCGCGCAAGCCCAGCATGGGATTGGATTCCTGCAACGAGGCGGCGCGCGCGCGCACCTCCAAAGGATCGGCGCCGGCGGCCTCGGCCACCGCGTTCAATTCGGCGTCCGAGGTGGGCAGGAACTCGTTCAAGGGCGGATCCAACAGGCGCACCGTCACCGGCAAAGACTTCATGATGCGGAACAGCTCGGTAAAGTCTTCGCGCTGATAGGGCAACAATTTGGCTAGCGCGGCGCGGCGCCCATCCTCGTCACCGGCCAGGATCATTTCGCGCATATGGATGATGCGGGCGGGATCGAAAAACATATGCTCGGTCCTGCACAAACCAATTCCTTCGGCGCCGAACTTGACCGCCGTCGCCGCGTCTTCGGGCGTCTCCGCATTGGTGCGGACGCCAAGCTCGCGCACGCTGTCGGCCCATTCCATCAGGGTGCCGAAATCGCCGATCATTTCCGGGTTTATGGTTTTCACCTCGCCCAGCATCACCTCGCCGCGGGAGCCATCGATGGTGATGATTTCGCCCGCGTTGATGGTCTGGCCGCGCGTCAGCATAGTCCCGGCCCGGTAATCGACGCGGATATCGCCAGCGCCGGCAACGCAGGGGCGGCCCATGCCGCGCGCCACCACGGCGGCGTGGCTGGTCATGCCGCCGCGCGTGGTCAAGATCCCCTCGGCGGCGTGCATGCCGCCGATATCTTCCGGGCTGGTTTCGATGCGCACCAAAATGACTTTGTCGCCGGCTTCGGTCATGGCTTCGGCGTCCGATGCGGAAAAGGCAATACGCCCGCACGCGGCGCCCGGCGATGCCGGCAGGCCCTTGGCGACCACATGGCGGGGCGCGTCCGGATCCAACGTCGGGTGCAGCAACTGATCAAGCTGTAACGGATCGATGCGCTGGATGGCCTCTTCGCGGCTCACCAGCCCATCGGCGACCATTTCCACGGCGATTTTAAGCGCCGCCTTGGCGGTGCGTTTGCCGCCCCGGGTTTGCAGCATCCAGAGCTTGCCTTCCTGGACGGTGAATTCCATGTCCTGCATGTCTTTGTAATGGCGTTCCAATTTCTCGCGCACGTTGGAAAGTTCGGCGAACATTTCGGGCAGGTTTTCTTCCATGGATGGCAGCCGGGAATGTCCGGCTTCCGCCTCCGCAATGGTCAGCGGCATGGGCGTTCGAATACCGGCGACCACGTCTTCGCCTTGCGCGTTGATCAGATATTCGCCGTAGAAGGCATTCTCGCCGGTGGACGGATTGCGCGTAAAACAAACGCCGGTGGCCGATTGATCGCCCATATTGCCGAACACCATGCTTTGCACGTTAACGGCGGTGCCCCAATCGCCGGGGATATCGTGCAGACGCCGGTAAATAATGGCGCGATCATTCATCCAGCTGCCAAAGACGGCGCCGATGGCGCCCCAAAGCTGATCCTCGGGATCTTGCGGGAACGGCGCGCCCAACTCGGCCTCGACCTTGTCCTTGAATTCCGTGCAGATGGCTTTCCAGTCGTCGGCGTCCAGGTCGGTATCGAGGGCCACGTCCTTGTCTTCTTTGGCCAGCGCCAGGATGTCTTCAAAATGATGGTGGCCAACGCCCAGCACCACGTCCCCGTACATCTGGATGAAACGGCGGTAGCTGTCATAGGCGAAGCGCTCATCGCCGGACGCGGCTGCCAGCCCCTTTACGGTCTCATCATTGAGGCCGAGATTAAGGACGGTGTCCATCATGCCGGGCATGGAGGCGCGCGAGCCCGAGCGGACCGAAACCAACAAGGGATTGGCGGCATCGCCGAACTTGGCGCCGATGATATTTTCGACGGCCTGCAAGGCATCCGCTACCTGGCCCGCCAATTCATCCGGGTAGCTATCGCCGTTGCCTGTATAATGATTACAGACTTCGGTGGTCAGGGTGAAGCCGGGCGGCACCGGCAGCCCAAGGGCAGACATTTCGGCCAGGTTCGCCCCCTTGCCGCCCAACAGATTGCGCATATCCGAGTTGCCGTCGGCCGCGCCGCCGCCAAATGCATAAATCCACTTATTCAACGCTCACCCCCTTCTATTTGGGAAAAGTCGGCGACGTTATTCATCGCCTCTCTAATCTGCGACAATGTCCGCAACCGATTTACACGAAGCTCGGCATCGTCGCAATTGACGGTGACCCCGTCGAAATAGGCATCCACCGGCGCTCGCAATCCGGCCAGCAATTTCATGGCATCGGCGAAGCGTTCTTCGCCGAGAATCGGGGGTATTTCGCCGCTCAGCTTTTCGAGGGCGGCGTAGAGCGCCTTCTCTTCGTCCTGTTCCAGGAGCGAGGCATCGGGTGCGCGCGTATAAGACTCACCGTCTTTTTTCTCTTCGATTCGCAAGATATTGGCGGCGCGCTTGTAAGCGGTCAACAAATTGGCGCCATCCTCGGTACCGAGGAACGCACCCAACGCCTCAACGCGGGCCAGGAGGCGGACCAGGTCATCCTCACCGCCGAGGGCGAAGACGGCGGAGACCAGGTCGTGCCGGACGCCCTTCTCGCGCAAATGAACTTTCAGGCGGTCGGCGATGAAAGACATGAGGTCGACTACTTCAATGTAGTAAGTTTTGGCGCCAAACATCGTGCTTTCATGCACGGCCTCCTCGAAGCTGGGTTCTGCATCAGGATCAATTTCTTTAACCCTGTCATGCCTCTCGCCCAACCGATGGAATAATTTATCTTTAAATACCGTCTTCAAGTGAAGCTCAAAAATTGCTGCTAGTTCAATGCGCAGATCGTTCTCCATCACCAATCGGATCACACCTAGCGCAGCCCTTCGAAGTGCGAACGGGTCTTTGGATCCTGTTGGCTTTTCGTCAATGGCCCAGAAACCCAGTAATGTGTCGATCTTGTCGGCCAGGGCCACGGCCACGCTGACCGGCGCGGTGGGACAGGCATCCGACGGTCCCTGTGGGCGGTAATGGTCTGCGATGGCTTCGGCCACCTCGGGCGCTTCGCCGTCGGCTAGTGCGTAGTAGCGACCCATGATGCCTTGCACGTCGGCGAACTCGGTCACCATGCCGGTGCTGAGGTCGGCCTTGGCCAGCTTGGCGGCGCGTTTGGCCTGTTCGGCATCAGCGCCGACCGCACCCGAAAGCTCGGCGGCAAGCGCGCCCACCCGTTCCATCTTTTCGGCCAGGGTGCCCAGTTTGGCGTGGAAGGTGATGTCTTGGAGCGCATCGACGCGGCTTTCCAGTGTGGCTCTCCGGTCCTGGTCCCAGAAGAACTTGGCGTCGGCCAGCCGGGCCCGTAGCACCCGCTCGTTGCCGGCGGTGATGGCCGCGCCATTGTCGGGGGTCTCCTTGTTGGCGACGGTGATGAATTTGGGGGCCAGTTTGCCGCTCTTGTCCTCAAGCGCAAAATATTTCTGGTTTTTGCGCATGGTAGTCGTGAGCACTTCCGGCGGGATATCCATGTATTCCGCATCGATGGAGCCCATCAGCGGCACCGGCCATTCCACCAGCCCGGCCACCTCGTCCAGCAACGCCGGATCATCGCGCAACTGGAGCCCCGCATCGGCGGCCAGTTTCTCGGCGCCGGCCTTAATGATTTGGCGGCGCTCGCCAGCGTCGAGGATCACATGGCCGACTTCGAGCTGCTTCTTGTAGTCGGCGAAATCGGCAACCGTAAGTTCGGTGTCGGTGAGAAAGCGGTGCGCGCGGGTTGTAGCGCCGGCGGTGATCGCACCAAAGCTCACCGCAACCGGGCCGCCATCGAACACCGCCACGATGCCCTGCATGGGGCGCACCCAGCGTTCCGAGCGGTCGGCCCAGCGCATGGATTTCGGCCAGGGGACTTTTGGCAAGGTTTCGTTGATCAGACCGGAGAGTAAATCTTTGGTCTGCTCGCCCTTCTTCTCAATCGCCGCAAAATAAAACTCGCCCTTGTCGGTTTCGCGCTTCTCCAACTGATCAAGGCTTAAGCCCACCGAGCCCAGAAACCCGTTGATGGCTTTTTCCGGTGCGTCCGTCTTGGGGCCCCGGCGTTCTTCGGAAATGTCGGGTGTTTCGGTCGGCAAGCCGTCCACCACCAAAGCCAGGCGGCGGGGGGTCACGTACGCGGCAGCATTCTCAAATTCGAGGCCGGCACTTTTCAGCCCATCCGTCACCAGCCGCTTCAAATCCTCGGCGGCGCGGGCCTGCATACGGGCCGGGATTTCTTCCGACAGAATTTCCAGGAGAAGCTCAGCCATGACGCATCCCCCCCATCCTAACCTTCCCCCTCCAGGGGGGAAGGGACTTAAAGGGAACGGTTATGCAGACAGACGCGGGGCACCCTACTGCTCCCTCCCCCCTGGAGGGGGAGGGTTGGGGTGGGGGGGCGCCTGGCACCAAAATCAATTTTTCGGCCTTCTCCATAAACTTTCTTCTCTGTGATCTCTATTTTTCAACCACTACTTGTTTATCTCTTTTATTCTCGTGCGACATTGGTTGGTAATAATACGGTATGGATTGGTGTGGTTTGGTATGGATAAGTATGGGTAAATTGAACAAATAAAATCATTGGTATTTGGCTTCAGATAAAGCTTAGAGACTGTATATAGTCCGTATTTTTCCATCCGCAAGTCCCACCTACTCCGCTCATTATTCTGTCCCTGTCGCGGCTTCGCCTCTCCCCGCCTCTTGTTTCCGGCTTTCCACCCACATCTCGCAGCAGCCCTTGGCCAGATTGCGGACGCGGGCGATGTAGGCTTGGCGCTCGGTTACCGAGATGACGCCGCGGGCATCCAACAGGTTGAAACGGTGCGACGCCTTGATGCATTGATCATAGGCCGGCAAGGCCAGCTTGTGGCCGAGCAGAGACATACACTCCTTCTCCGCGTCTTCAAACTCGCGGGTGAGCATATCGGTGTCGGCATATTCGAAATTGTGGGCGGAATATTCCTGTTCGGCCTGCAAGAATATATCGCCGTATTTCACGCCCCTGCCGTTCCAATCCAGATCATAGACGTTCTCGACGCCCTGGATGTACATGGCGAGGCGCTCCAACCCGTAGGTCAATTCCGCCGAGACCCGCTCACAATCGATGCCGCCGACCTGTTGGAAATAGGTGAACTGGCTGACTTCCATGCCGTCGCACCAGACCTCCCAGCCGAGGCCCCAGGCACCCAGGGTCGGGCTTTCCCAATCGTCTTCGACGAAGCGGATATCGTGCAAATCCTTGTCGATGCCAAGCTCGTAAAGGCTGGCCAGGTACAAGTCCTGTACATCCGACGGCGAAGGTTTGAGGATCACCTGGAACTGGTAGTAATGCTGCAAGCGGTTCGGGTTTTCGCCGTAGCGGCCATCGGTTGGGCGCCGGGACGGCTGCACATAGGCGGCCTTCCACGGTTCCGGCCCCAGGGCGCGCAAGGTGGTCGCCGGGTGAAACGTGCCGGCGCCCATTTCCATATCGTAGGGTTGCAAGATAACGCAGCCGTAATCCGCCCAATAGGACTGTAATTTCAGGATCAGGGACTGGAAACTGGTCTCGCTATTCGGGTTTGGGGCGGGGGCCTTCGCCATGTCTGTATCCGGCGGAAATTAGAGAAAAATGCGGTTGCCGGGGAGTGATACGTTGGGATAAGAAGCGGGTCAAGGCGGACGGGTTTGATACGCGCCGCCTCCCCTTGAAACCTCTTAAGCCATCGGGTGCGATTTGAGCGAAACAGAACCAGTTAGCCCGATGCAAGCGGCGATCATGCCGGTGACGCCGTTCCAGCAGAACTGCTCGCTCCTATGGTGCACGGAAACCATGCAGGGCGCCGTGGTCGATCCCGGCGGCGAGGTGGAGCGGATCATCGGCGCGGCTGCCGAGCACAAGATCACAATCGAGAAAATCCTCATCACCCACGGCCATATCGATCACGCCGGCGGCGCCGCCGAACTGGCGGAACGGTGCGGCTGCCCGATTGAAGGGCCGGAAAAGGGCGATGCCTTCTGGATCGGTCAGCTGGAAGAATCGGGCGAAAAATTCGGCTTCGACGGCGCCCGCATATTTGAGCCCACCCGCTGGTTGCAAGGCGGCGATGACGTGACGTTCGGCAACGTGACGCTGGCGGTCCGCCATTGCCCCGGCCATACCCCCGGTCATGTGGTCTTTGTGGAGCAGGCGCTGGGCCTCGCCATCGTCGGCGATGTGTTGTTCCAAGGCTCCATCGGGCGTACCGATTTTCCGAGGGGCGATCATGCCACGCTGATCCGCTCGATCACCGAACAGCTTTGGCCCTTGGGCAACGAAGTGGCCTTCATCCCCGGCCACGGCCAGGTGTCCACTTTCGGCGCGGAGCGGGAAAACAATCCGTTCGTATCGGACGCGGTGCTGGCGGGATAAACCCTTAGCTATACGGGCAGTCGTCGCGGCCGCAGGAGCTGGCGCCGGCTGCCACGTAATCGCCGCACACCTCGCAAGGTTTCATCTCCAACGAAGCATCGGCTTTTTCCTGGCCCGCTTGTTTCCGCGCACTACCGCCGCCTGAGACGTTGCGACCGCGGCCGAATATCTTGAAGCCGTACCAGGCCGCCATGACGATGACGATCAGGACCAGGATTTTGGGAAGGCTGAAACCAAGCATGGGAACCTTTTAGGGGCTGAAACGGTTTCGGGTCAAGTTAAAGCCCAAAGCGGCCCCAGAGCGCCCGCTCCTCCACCGCCGCCAGCAGATCGCCGGCAATCGCGCCTGCGTAGCTTGCGCTCGGCCCGCCTCCGGGCCAGGCGGCGCCCAATTTGCGCTTCAGCCAGGATTGGCGGGGACCGACGGGACGGAAGCGGACTTTGTCGCCATAGCGTTCCTTCATCACCGCCGTCAATTCGCCGATGCCGTCGATCAGCCCCAGTTCCAGCGCCCGCTTACCGGTCCAGAACTCGCCGTTGAAGAGCGCGTCTTCGTCGGCCTTTAATTTGCCGGCGCGCCGCTCCCGGACGATATCCTTAAAGCTGTCATGAACGTCGCGCTGCAAGGATTTGAGCAATTCCACTTCTTCCGGGCGTTCCGGCGAAAACGGATCCAGGATGCCTTTGCGTTCCCCGGCGGTGTGCAGGCGGCGCTCGATACCCAGCCGGCGCAGCAAGCCGGGAAAGCCGAACCCGGCAGATACCACGCCGATGGAGCCGATGACCGAGGTTTCGTCGGCGAAAATCTCGTCCGCCGCGCAGGCCAGCATATAGCCTCCCGACGCCGCCACGTCTTCGGCAAAGGCGAACACCGGAATGTCGTTTTCATCGGCCAGCGCCCGGATGCGTTTCAAGATCAGCGACGATTGCGCCGGCGCGCCGCCCGGCGAATTGATCGCCAAGGCCACCGCCTTCAACCGTTTGATGCGAAACGCCGCCTCGATCGGCTGGTTCAGCGCCGCCACGGTCATACCGGATCTGAGCGGCGAGGCGCCCTGGCCGATCACGCCGGTCAGGCGAATAACGGCGACCACCGGTTTCGGATTGCGGAAACCGGGCACCCTCAAAGCTTCGAGATATCGTCGTACCATGGCCATAAACTAGGCCGCGCCTACCTGCCAGCGCAAGGGGGCGGCGCCCAATACGCTCGGGTCACGGAAAATTGAAGCCGAAGCTGGCGCCGTATTTCAAAATCGCCTCCGCCTCTTCGGTGTAGGCGCCATCCGCTTGGTGCAGCACCAGCCCATCGGTCATGTGCACGCCGCCGCGATCTATGGACGAGTTTTGCGGATCATTGGTGAAGGCCAAAACCAAAAAGCGCTTGCCGCCCTTGCGCCGGCGTTTCGGCCATAGGGGATGAATGATCGCCATCGTGGCCAGCGGCGCAATCAGGGAGCGCACCTCTTCCAGCCGGTCGCGGCTGTGGATCATGGTGAAGCAGCCGCCGGGCCTGAGCAGCCCGAAACAAAGATCGATCCATTGGCTCAGGCTCACGGTGCCTTCAATATTGGCGGCGCGCTTCAAGGGGTGGGCAGGGGGATGGCCGCTATTCTTGGTCCGGTAAGGCGGATTGGTCATGACGATATCGAAGGGCGCATCGGTCCGGTAGTCCTGCAAATCGCCAACTTCGAAAACCGGCGGCGGCTGAAACGCGTTTAGTTCCGCAGAGTCCCGGGCGAGGCTGATAAATTCCGGCTCGGTATCGATGCCGGTAATGTCAGCCCCCGCCACCCGCGCCGCCAGACATAAAGACGCAGCCCCGGTGCCGCAGCCGGCATCAAGCACCCGCATCCCCGCATTTACCGGCACGGCAGCGGCGAGCAGCACCGGATCGATGGCCGTCCGGTAGCCATCTTCGGGCTGGCGAAGAATGACGCGGCCACCGAGCAGGGCATCGGTGCTAGTGGCCTGTATCATCTAACCTGCGTTGAATTGTTGTGCGGCATCTTCAAACTGGGCGCGGGAGGTTTCGTAGAGCGAGGCGGCGCTTGGGTAGTCATCTTCGGCCACCATGAGGCGTCTCGGGATGGCGCCGGCCGAGCCTTCGAGCACGCTGGTATGGCCGTCAAACACATGCACATCAATGCCCTCGCCGGCCAGCAAGGCGCGGAGCCAGGAGATCAAGACCGGATCGTTGGTGCGCAAAAGTTCAATCATTACTGTATCCTAGGCCACCGCAAGCCACGATCCGGGCTTGACCCGCCCGGATTCTGCCTCCTATGCTCCCCTGCAAGTTTGCAATCGTCAAGGCATCTGGGAAATTTGAGCTTTGGGCGTCGTAGTAAATCTGGGCTCATCGCCCGCAGCATCACCTTCCATCGCGGCGCTCGATGCGCTGACCTCGGATGATTTGGTCGCCGTCAACGCGTTGATCCTGCGCGCCATGGAAAGTCCGGTGGCGCTGATCCCGCAGCTGGCCAGCCATATCATCGCCGCCGGCGGCAAGCGTCTGCGCCCGATGCTGACATTGGCGGCGGCGCGTATGTGCGGCTACAATGGGGCGCGCCATATCGGCCTCGCCGCCTGCGTCGAGTTCATTCATACCGCCACCTTGCTGCACGACGACGTGGTCGATGCGAGCGAGCTCAGGCGCGGCGCCGAAAGCGCCAACGCCATCTGGGGCAACGAGGCCAGCGTGCTGGTCGGTGATTTCCTTTTCTCACGCTCGTTCGAATTGATGGTCGCCGACGGATCGCTCCCCGTGCTGGCTGTCTTAAGCCAGGCCTCCAGCGTCATCGCCGAGGGCGAGGTGTTGCAGCTCACCACCAACAACAATGTGGAAACCTCGGAAACCGCCTATCAGGATGTGATCTGCGCCAAGACGGCGAAATTGTTTTCCGCCGCCTGCCGCATCGGCGCGCTGGTGGCCGAGCGGCCCAAGGTCGAAGAAGAAGCGCTGGAAGCCTACGGCATGAATTTGGGCATCACCTTCCAATTGATCGACGACGTGCTCGATTATTCCGCCAGCCAGGCCAAGCTGGGCAAGACCATCGGCGACGATTTCCGCGAAGGCAAGATCACCCTGCCGGTGATATTGGCATTTCGGCGCGGCGACGATGCCGAGCGTGAATTCTGGCGGCGCACCATGGAAGAGCTGGATCAGAAGGACGGCGATCTGGAGCGCGCCACCCAATTGATGGGCAAGCACGGTGCCATTGCCGACAGTGTCGAGCGCGCCCGCCACTACGGCGCCATCGCCCGCGACGCCATGGGCATCTTCGAAGACGGCCCCGAAAAGCAGGCGCTGATCGACGCCATCGATTTCTGCATCCACCGGGCGCACTAGATTTTGGCCGGCAAGGCAGCCACGCGGCTTGCCGAACGCCGCCGGTCTTTGTATAAAGCGCGCCTTGACCCTTAAAGCTTATCGTCGGGGAGTGGCGCAGTCTGGTAGCGCACTACGTTCGGGACGTAGGGGTCGGAGGTTCAAATCCTCTCTCCCCGACCAATTTTTTCAAAGGGCCTTGCGGTATCCCGGTATCCATCAAATAGTCTAACTTGAGAGCAAAACAGCTCGAGCAAGAGGCAACTTCCATGAAATACCGGATAGGCGACGACAAGATGAGCAGCGATGGAACCGATTTTTGGATCGCGCCCAGCGCCGATGTGATCGGCCGGGTTATCCTGGCGGCGAATGTCAGCATTTGGTGGCAGGCGGTTTTGCGCGCCGATAACGAGCCCATTAGCATCGGCGAAAATACCAATATCCAGGACGGATGCGTGCTGCATACCGATCCCGGCTTTCCGATCAATATCGGCGCCAATGTTTCGGTCGGTCACATGTGCATGCTGCATGGCTGCACGGTCGGCGACGGCTCTCTGGTCGGCATCGGCAGCATTGTTCTGAACGGCGCCACGATCGGGAAAAACTGCCTGATCGGCGCCAACTCGTTGATCGTCGAGGGCAAGGACATACCGGACAATTCCCTGGTCATGGGCTCGCCGGGCAAGGTGGTCAAGGAAGTCTCCCCCGAGCAGAGAGAGACGCTCTTGCGCAACGCCGATGGCTATGTGAAGCGCTGGCGAAACTACCGGGATGAATTATCCGTGGATGAGTAGTCCAGGCAGTGTTATTCGGCGGCTTGAATTTTAGGCTCGCCAACCGCGCCGGAGGCACGGATTTCGGCGATCTCGTCATCGGAATAATTCAGAACGTCTTTGAGAATTTCATCCGTATGTTCGCCGAGCAACGGCGAGCGCAAAACCTCGGATGGGGAATCAGACAATTTAACCGGGTTGCCCACGGAATAATATTTGCCCCGGGTCGGATGGTCCACCTCAACAACGGTGCCGGTATCGCGCAAGGATTGATCGCGCATGATTTCCTTCATGGACAAGATCGGGCCGACCGGAATATTCATCGGATTACAAATATCCATAACCTCGAACTTGGTTTTGGTCATGGTCCAGTCCTCGATGGCGCCGAACACCTCGTTCAGGCGCGGCAGGCGCGCATTGGGCGTGGCGTAGTCTTCGTCGTCCTTCCATTTGGGCTTGCCGATAACGTCGCAGATATTCTTCCAGACTGCGGCCTGGGTGATGAAATAGGTGTAGCTGTCGGGATCGTCCTCCCAGCCTTTGCATTTCAAGATGCGGCCCGGCTGGCCGCCGCCGGAATCGTTGCCGGCCCGGGGCACCGCGTCACCGAACGGAATATCCTCGCCGAATTGGGAATATTCGGTCAACGGGCCCGCCGTTTCGAGGCGCTGCTGATCGCGCAGTTTCACCCGGCAAAGGTTTAACACCCCGTCCTGCATGGCCGCCGTTACGCGCTGGCCCTGGCCGGATGTCTCCCGGTGGAACAAGGCGGTGACGATGCCGAATGCGAGATGAAGGCCGGTGCCGGAATCGCCGATCTGGGCGCCGGTCACCAGCGGAACTTCGCCAAGCATGCCGGTTGTCGATGCAGCCCCGCCGGCGCATTGGGCGATATTTTCGTAGACCTTGCAGTCCGCATAGGTGCCCGGCCCAAAGCCCTTGATCGAGGCCATGATCATGCGCGGATTAAGCTCGTGCACCCGCTCCCAGGAAAATCCCATGCGGTCGAGGGCGCCGGGGGCGAAATTTTCCACCAATACATCGCAGGTCTTTACCAGCCGCTCCAATATTTCTTTGCCGGTTTCATCCTTGCCGTTCAGCTCGATCGAGCGCTTGTTGTGGTTGAGCATGGTAAAATAAAGCGAGTCCACATCCGGGATATCGCGCAGTTGGCCGCGCGTTGCATCGCCGACGCCGGGACGCTCCACCTTGATCACATCGGCGCCAAACCATGCCAGAAGCTGGGTGCAGGTCGGTCCCGACTGAACGTGGGTAAAATCGAGTATCTTGATACCTTCAAGCGCTTTCATAGGTCTATCCCTGGATATGAAGTTATAAGAGATTACTTTTTGGCAATGACGCTTTGCGGATTGAGGTTGCCGATGCGTCCGCTTTCGGTGCCGGCCGCTTCATCGATGACCGCATTGACCAATGTCGGCTGGCCCGAGCCTAAGGCCGCGTTCACCGCCTCTTTCAACTCGTCCGGCGAGGTGGCTTGGATGCCGGTGCCGCCGAACGCCTCCATCATCTTGTCATAGCGGGCGCCCTTGACGAACACGGTGGTCGCGGCATCGGCGCCGCCGGTTGGATTGACGTCGGTGCCCCGGTAGATGCCGCCGTTATTGAACACCACCACGCAGATCGGCAGATTGTAGCGGCAGATGGTTTCGATCTCCATGCCGGAAAAACCAAAGGCGCTGTCGCCTTCGATGGCAAGCACCGGCATGCTGGTCTCAACCGCGGCGGCAATGGCGGTACCCATGCCGACGCCCATAACACCCCAGGTGCCCACATCCAGCCTTTTGCGCGGCTGGTACATATCGATAATGCTGCGCGTGAAATCGAGGGTATTGGCGCCCTCGTTCACGAGGATCACTTCGGGCCGTTCCTTGATGATGGTTCGCAATGCGCCGAGGGCGCCGTGATAATCCATCGGATCATTATTGTTTTGCAGGCGCGGCGCCATACGCTCCACATTGGTTTCCACTTTTTCGCGAACCGCTCCGGTCCATTCGGCCGGCGGCATCGCCCAATTCTTGCCCATACCCTCAAGCAAGGCATCGACGCAGGAGCCGATATCACCGACCACCGGCGCGGCGATCTCCCTATTGCTGTCCATTTCCTTCGGCTCGATATCGATATGGATGAATTTCTTGGGCGCTTCGCCCCAGGCCTTGCCCTTGCCGTGGGACAAAAGCCAGTTGAGGCGGGCGCCGATCATCACCACCACGTCGGCTTCTTTGAGCACCAGCGAGCGCGCCGCGCCGGCCGATTGCGGGTGGGTATCGGGCAACAGGCCTTTGGCCATGCTCATCGGCAGGTACGGAATACCGCTTGTCTCGACCAGGGCGCGGATGGCGTCATCGGCCTGGGCATAGGCGGCGCCCTTGCCGAGGATGATCAAAGGCCGTTCGGCAACTTTCAGAATATCAAGCGCGCGCTTTATGGCGTCGGGCGCCGGCAGCTGGCGCGGCGCCGGATCGATGACTTTCACCAGCGAGGCGGCGCCGGCGTCCACATCCATGACCTGGCCCAAGAGCTTTGCCGGCAGATCCAGATAGACACCGCCCGGGCGGCCCGAAACCGCGGCACGGATGGCGCGCGCGATGCCGATGCCGATATCTTCGGCGTGCAGTATGCGGTAGGCCGCTTTGCACAAAGGCTTGGCGATGGCGAGTTGGTCCATTTCTTCGTAATCGCCCTGCTGCAGATCGATAATCTCCCGCTCCGACGAGCCGGACAGGAGGATCATCGGAAAGCAATTGGTGGTGGCGTGCGCCAATGCCGTCAGCCCGTTTAAGAAACCCGGCGCCGACACGGTCATGCAGATACCGGGCTTTTGCGTCAAATACCCGGCAATGGCCGCAGCATAGCCGGCGTTCTGTTCATGGCGGAAAGATAATACCCGCATTCCGGCAGCCTGCATGAAACGGCCGAGATCAGTTATCGGGATGCCCGGCACGTGGTAAATCGTTTCAATGTCGTTGAGCCGAAGCGCATCGATTATAAGATGAAAGCCATCGGTGAGCGTGCCGGCTTCTTCTGCGTCTGATGCCATATTATCAATCTCTTTCAACGGTAACTGGCGGGCCCAAATGGAAACAGGGCCGGGGCCAAAGAATGGTTTAAACAAAATTTAATTCATTGAAAAGGCAATCACTTTTCCCACAGGTGAGAAGACACGTTCCAGCTTTGGGTAACCGCAGATGACCGCATCAAGTCCGTTAAAGATTACGTTTCCACCGCCAAAAAGGCCGGCGTGGCCCGAATTCGGCGTTCGATGTTTCGGAGCACATCGTGCGGCCACACTATTACGGGCGGCGATTTCGATAAAGCCGGGCATAACAATTGACCGCAATCGGGTTTATCATTATTCAAACCATGCAGCCGATTGGGCGCTGCCCATCCTATAGGGGGAACGTGAAACATGCGGATCGTGGTCCACGGCCAGCAGGCATTCGGAAAGTCCGTGTTGGAGAAACTCCTGGATAAAGGCGAAGACGTGGTCGGTGTGTTTTGTGCGCCTGGCAAGGAGGGCGGCCGGATCGATCCAATGCATGAATTTGCGACGGAAAAAGGGCTGACGGTTCACCAGCCCACATCCTGGAAATCCGAAGAATCGTTGGAACTGATCAATTCCTTCAAGCCTGACTTGTGTGTCATGGCCTTTGTCACACTAATGGTTTCCGACGCGGTACTGAACGCCCCAACCCTCGGCACGATCCAGTATCACCCCTCGCTCTTGCCGCTGCACAGAGGGCCGAGCTCCATCAACTGGCCGATCATTCAGGGCTCCACCAAGACCGGCCTTTCCATTTTCTGGCCCGATGAAGGCCTCGACGAAGGCCCGATCCTCATTCAAAAGGAGATCGAGATCGGCCCCGACGACACCCTCGGCAGCATCTATTTCAATCACCTGTTTCCGATGGGCGTGGACGCCATGATCGAAGGCGTCGATCTGGTGCGCGCCGGCAATCCGCCAAAAATTGAGCAGGATCATTCACAGGCAACCTACGAAAGCTGGTGCAAAAAATCTGACGCCGAGGTGGATTGGTCGAAACCGGTTGGGGACGTCTACAACCTGATCCGGGGCGCCAATCCGCAGCCCGGCGCCTGGACCGTGTTCGGCGGAGAGGAGCTTTATATCTTCGACAGCAAAATCGTCGATGCCTCGGGCGCGCCGGGCGAAGTGACCGAAGTTTCGGACGCCGGCATCGTCGTTGCGGCGGCGGGCGGCGGCATCGAGATTGCGCGGTTGCGCCCCGAAGGGTCAGGTAAAATCCCAGCCGCCGAGTTCATCAATAATTCCGGCATCGCCAAGGGCGCAGTTCTGGGCTGAACGCCACTCTCATTGCGCGCCGCCCGGTTCTTGACTACACTAAATATCACCCGCGGCCTTCGCACTGAAGGTGCGCTTATGAAACCAGGGGAAAATGGTCATGTCACAGAAATCCAACCTATTCTTGCGCGCCGCCACCGGCGCCATGGTCGCCGCCGGTCTGGCGCTGGCCGCATCCGGCGCGAAGGCCCAGCAATTCAAATGGCCCAAATATTTCAGCGTCATCACGCCCATCGTCGGCTCGTCTAATCATTCGCTCGGCGTTGCCTGGTCGACCACGTTCTCGGCCGACACCGGGGTCAGGGTGCGCATCCTGCCGACCTCGTCGGGCTATAGCCGCACCGAATGGCTGAACACTAACCAAGGCCGCCTGACGGTCTATCAGCCGTCCGATTTCTTCGATCAAATGGACTCAGTCGAAGGCTACGCCAAGCGCACCGCCGGTCCGTCCGACACGCGCGCCATGTTCGTCCTGGCGGTGACCCCGTGGGGCTATATGGTCCGGGGTGACTCAAACATCAAAACCGTCGACGATATTACGGCCAAAACCAAAGTGGTGTTTTATTCCGGCTCCACCTTCATCTCCAACGGCATGCGCGCGCTTCTGGCGCTGGCCGGGGTCAAAGAATCCGACGCCAACAAAGTGGAAGTGGGCGGCTACGGCGCCAACACCAAAGTGGTTGTTGAAGGGCGCGGCGATGTCTCCTTCACCTCGCCGGTTTCGGGTACCTCTTACGCCGCCGAGGCAGCGCCCAACTCGATCCGCTGGCTCGCGGTTCCCACTGGCCACAAGAACTTCGCGGCCTTTCGCGAGCTATCTGCCGGCTACGTGCTCAGCAAGGCGGGATCGGGTGTAAAGACCGCCGTCGGCACCCCCATGGACCACGCCTTCCAAAGCTACCATGTGCGCGGTAATGAGAGTGCAGATTTCGTCTACCAGCTGGCCAAATGGATGGATAAAAACCACGATTCCTATAAGAAGAAATTCCGGCACGCACCAATGATGTCTATGGTCAGCTTGAAGGCCTATTTGGATGCCGGCATTTTGGAGCCGTTCCATGATGGCCTCATCCGCTACCTCAAAGAAAAAGGCATTTGGACTGCGGCCCATCAAAAGCGCAACGACACCATCGTTCGGTTGATGAAAAACCGCATTGAAGTGTTCGATGGCGCCATGGAAGCGGCCCATAAAGCCAAGGTGCTGACCGATTCCCCCAACGACAAATGGAAAGCTTTCCTCGCCGATTATAAAAAGAAGAACGGCGTAACCATGAAGTTCTCCAAGGAAATCGAAGCGGCAATAAAGTAGCAGAACCTGCTTAAAGGGCGGTTGCGGTTGATACCGCGACCGCCCTTACGCGGGGCGAAAATTTATGACAGACGCGACACCCGGCGCCAATGACGGGCTGCCTGAGCCCATGGCGGCAAATGTGCCCGAAGCCTTCGTTGACAAGACAACGCAGCGCTACCGCGATATGCCGGCGCCGGTCCGCATCTATATTCTGCTGGCATCGGCTGGCGGCGTCGCCGCGGCCATCTATTACATATTCCTGCCATCGCCGCCGCTGGACCTCACATACTATTTCTTTCTGATGGCGATGTATTTGCCGATAGCCTATCTGTTGCTTCCCGCCCACAAGAAAGAAATCAAGGCTGGCTGGCTCAGCTATCTGCCGGCCCTGGCGGCGCTGGCTACCACCATTTTCCTGTCCACCCAGGGACGCAACATGACCTTCCAGTCCTGGGTGCCGCCCAACGATTGGCAGTTCGTTGTCGCCATCATCATGTTTGTGCTGGTTATCGAAGCCGGCCGGCGCGCCGGCGGGCTGATATTTACCGGCATTGTTTTGGCATTGGGTCTCTATCCGATCTTTGCGCAATATATGCCTGGAATATTTTGGGGCCCTCCCTTTCCGATTTCTAGGACCATCGGCTTCAACGTTTATTCGGGCGACGCATTGCTCGGCATCGTGACCCGGGTTGTCGGCGAAGTGCTGATCGGCTTTTTGATCATGGCGGCGCTTTTGGTGGCCACTGGGGCGGCCGATTTCTTTCTCAAGCTTGCGCTCGGGCTAATGGGCACGGCCAGGGGCGGGCCGGCCAAGGTGGCGGTTCTGGCGTCAGGGTTCTTCGGCAGTCTGTCGGGCTCCATCTTCGGCAATGTGGTCGGCACCGGCTCGGTCACCATCCCGTCCATGAAACGGGCTGGCTTTCCCGCCCATTATGCCGGCGCGCTGGAAGCCTGCGCGTCGACAGGCGGCATGCTGATGCCGCCTGTCATGGGCGCGGTTGCCTTCATCATGGCCGATTTCACCAATACGGAATATGCGGTGATCGTCATCGCCGCGGCTATCCCCAGCCTGCTTTATTATTATGGCCTTTATTGCCATGTGGACGCCTACGCGGCCAAGGCGGGCCTCGCCGGTCTGCCGCGCGAAGAGCTGCCGTCGCTGATGCAAACCATGAAGGATGGCTGGCCGTTCATCGCGGTGCTGGCATTCCTGATCTGGGGCCTGGTGTTTATGCGCTGGGAGCGGCTGACGCCTTTTTATGCCTCGGCCTTATTGCTGGCGCTGACATTCTTCAAGAAAAGCCTGCGCCTCGACCGCAAACAGCTTCTCAATGTCCTGTACGAGATCGGCAAATTGCTCAGCCAGACCATGGCCTTGCTGCTGCCCACCAGCTTTATTCTGGGCGGCATGATGGGCACCGGTGTGGCGCCGGTTATTACCGCTGATTTGATGCGCCTTGGCGGCGAAAACGTGGCCCTGGTTTTGGGCATCGGGGTGCTCATATGCATCATCTTCGGCATGATGGGGATGCTGATCGCAGCATACTTGATGCTGGCGCTGACCTTGGCGCCGGCGCTGGAACAGATTGCCGGGCTAAACACTTTAGCGATCCATCTGTTCATCGCCTATTACGCCATGCTGGCGGCGATCACACCGCCGATTGCGCTGGCCGCCTTTATCGCGTCACGAATAAGCGATTCTGATCCGATGAGAACAAGCTGGCACGCCGCGCGCCTCGGTATCGTGCTTTATTTTATTCCGTTCTTTTTCCTGTTCGAGCCGGCCTTGATATTCCAGGGCGCGCTGATCGACACGGTGACCTGGTTTTCCTTCAACATCATCGCGGTCACGATCATCGCCGGCGCTTCCGAGGGCCGGCTCCTGGGCTTCGGATTGCTGCGCGGCTGGGTGCGGGTGGTATTGTTCGCCGCCGCGCTATTGATCGGCTTTCCCGAGTGGCAGACGACGCTGGCCGGCGGCCTGATCGTTGGCGCCATCATCGCCTTGCGCGGCTATACCCGGTTGCCGGGGCAGGTGCACACCAACGCGTGATTATTTGGATCGCGAGGGCGCTGCTATTTGCCGCACCGTTGCTAGGCCACAGTTCCACGTGGACCGGCAGCGCCCAGTTGCATCCGGTTATAGAGGCTCTGATCAAGCCGCAAAATTCCAACGACGTATTCGCAACATGATTGAGGCGATGCTCGTTAAGCCTGAAGGAGACGCCGGATGACAGACGCCATTAAAAAAGTGCTGGTCGTCGAGGACGAAGACGATATTCGCCAAGTTCTTTGTTTGACGCTGGAGTTTGTATGCAAATTCACCGTCGAACCTTGCGCATCCGGCGATCAGGCCATCAACAAGGCGGCTGCGTTCGGACCCGATCTCATGCTGATGGACGTGATGATGCCGGGCATGGATGGGCCGGAAACGCTAAGCCATCTGCGCCAGATCCCAGGCTTGGAGGCAACGCCGGTGATCTTCGTGACCGCCAAGGCGATGCCCTCGGAAATCGAGCATTTCATATCCCTCGGGGCGCTCGGTGTGATCGTTAAGCCGTTCGATCCGGAAGCAATCTGTGATGAAATCAGCGCCCTGGTGGCGGCGGCCGGCTAGACGAGTCCATCCATTTAGCACTCGTTTTTAGAACATGTTGCCCGTGTGAATTGCCATAAAACTCATGGGCGGAATATCAGGGGACGATAATCATGCATGACTTGAACGGAAAAGCTGCGTTTGTGACCGGCGGCGCATCTGGGATTGGGCTCGGCATGGCGCGCGCCTTTGCGCAGGCCGGCATGAAGGTTGCCATCGCCGATGTGGAAGCCGGGCCGCTGGCTGCGGCGGAAGCCGAAATATCCGCGCTCGGCGGCGAATGTCTTGCCATCCAAATGGATGTGGCCGACCGGGAAGCTATGCGGAGGGCCGCCGAAACCTGCAACACGGCCTTCGGCAAGATGCACGTGCTTTGCAACAATGCTGGCGTCGGCGGTACCGGCAAGCCCTTGGACGAAGTGACTGCTGAGGACTGGGATTGGGTGCTTGGCGTCAATCTGGTGGGCACGGTGAACGGATTGCAGGCGTTCCTGCCGCTTATCAAGGATCACGGCGAGGGCGGCCATGTGGTCAACACCGCCTCCATGGCCGGCTTGCGCGCCTATCCCAAGCGCGGCCAGGGCATCTATATCACCACCAAGTTCGCGCTGGTGGGAATGTCCGAAGCCCTCGCCCCGGATTTGGAGCCGCACGGCATCGGCGTCACGGTGCTATGCCCGGGCTACGTCAACACATCGATCTTCAAGGCCGGGCGCAACCGGCCGCAAGAATATGGCGGGCCATTCGTTCGCGACGAAAACTCGGAACTGGCCGCCGGCGCCAAGAACGGCATGGACCCCAATATCGTCGGTGATTTGATCGTCGAGGCGATTTTGGAGAACAAGCTCTACGTCATGACCCACGACGAGGAACGGCACATGGTCGAGGACCGCCACGCCAATATCATGGCCGCCTTCGACGAGGTGGGCTCGCGGAAATCTTAGCCAGTTGCTTCCAAGCCGGCCTGGGCTGGTTTCGCATCAATCAGAATAAAGGCGATGACGCACGGACCATCGCCGTTATTGACCCAATTGTGGATAGTGCCGCGCTGCACCAACACGTCGCCTTGTTTCAGGTGGACCGAGCCGCCGTCCAAATTCATATCGATCTCGCCGGACATAACGACCGCGTAATCGATGGTATCGGTGCGGTGGCCCCGGGGGGCGACGCCGGGCATATATTCGACGAGGCGGAATACCGCGCCGCCGGGCAGCCCGGTATCAATCTTGGCCAGGGCCGCGTCATCACGGCCCGCATCGGCGGAATTGTCGGCGGGCATGGTGTCGTTGGTCCAGATAACGCAACCCGTATGGCCGGCGCGCTTGGAGATGGAATTGCCCGATATTTCGTCGATCTGAACCACGGCCTTGCCGTCCCCATCGTGGCCGGTCACCACGCGCCTCACATTAATCGCCATGCCGCCGTCTCCTTAAGTTTCGCTAGCCCAGGAAATCCTTGACCGCCTGGATCAATTCCCCCGGCGCTTGGGCCGGTACATCGTGCTGAGAATCCACTTGGACAATGGTGACATGATCGTGGCCCCCCATGCGTTCCAGCACCTCCGGCGTATAGCGGTCCGAACGGACGCCGTGCACCACCAGCACCGGACACTGAATTTCGGCCAGCTCTTCCCACACATTAGCATCGTTTAATACCGGCACCCGCCCACCGCTGACCGGAACGCCGTTTCCGAAATCGGGATCGCGTTTAAGGATATAGCGCCCATCTTCCAGGCGCAGCGCCGCCTCGGCGCGGGTCGCATCATGGGAGATGCGCGGCGGTTGTTCGCGCCCCTGAAAATGGGCCATAGCGGCCTCGACGCTGTCGAAGCTCAACAGATCGCCGCCGACGGACGGTGCGCCGCCAACCGTGCTCATGGAGCTGTCGACCACTACCAGCTTTTCCACCAATTCCGGGCGCCTCGCCGCCATGACGATACCGATGCGCCCGGACATGGAATGCACGATGGGGATAATGCGCGGCCAGTCGAGATGATTGGCGATGGCGGCGGCATCTTCAATGCGGGCATCCGTGGAATAGTCCTTGGATTGGCTCCAATCGCTTTCGCCGAAGCCGCGCATGTCCATGGTGGCCACCTGACGGTTCCGGGACAATCCGGCGGCCACCCCGGCCCAATCGTAGGAATCGAAATAATTGGCGCCATGCATGGTGAGGATCGGCAGGTCTCCGGCGGCGCCATAGAGGCGGTAAAATAGGCTCACATCACCGCTTTGGACGCGCCCGGTCTGGTGTTCGGGAAGGCTCATGGGGCTAAAGGTTCCCTTATTCGGCCGCGATAACCGGGTTGGAGAGCGTGCCGAGGCCGGTGATCTCGATCTCGCACACATCGCCGGGCTCCATCGCCTTGTTGGTGCCGGGCAGCGAGCCGGGCGTGCCGGTGACGATCACATCGCCCGGCTGCAAGGTGTAGCCTTCCGACAGATAGGCGATAATGCCTTCGATGCGGGTCAAGATAAGATTGATGGAGCTGTTCTGTTTTTCCTGGCCGTTCAGCCGGGTGATGATGTTTTGCTGGTAAGGATCGCCAAATTCGTCCGGGGTCATCATCCAGGGTCCGAAACTACCCGATTTTTCGAAGGTTTTGCCGAGCCCGAATTGCCGGTTGTGGGATTGATAATCGCGCACCGAGCCTTCGTTATAGCAGGACCATCCGGCAATATAATCGAACGCCTCGCTTTCCGGGATATAGCGCCCCGGCTTGCCGATGACGGCGGCCAATTCGCCCTCAAAATCATAGCGCTTGGCCATTTCTTCTCGGGGCCGCACCAATTCCTGGCCATGGCCGACGATGGACACCGGCATGCGCAGGAACATTTCCGGATATTCGCTGCGGTCGAGGCCGGTTTCGTCCTTATGGGTCTGGTAATTCAATGCCACGCACCAGGAGGCTTGCGGCGATGGGATCACCGGCAACAGGGTGACATCGCCAAGCGCACGATCGGCGGCCTTGCCATCGGTCGCGGCGGCGATTTTGTCCTGCCAGCCATCGACGCTTACCAGAATTTCCTTGAGCGTCACTGGCATATCGGGTGCTGCCGTGGCCAGATCGATAAAGCCGTCATCGCCAACCATGACGCCGACACCGGCTTGGCCATTATCTTCGAATGAAATCAGTCGCATGAATTGGGTCTCCCTCCCCGTTAATTTCAAGCGATGATTAGAAACAAGGGGGCGGCAATGGTCAATGTTTCAACGGCGATATTTCGTGATAAAGTGGCGCATCAAATAAATATGAGAGGAAACGCTATGGCTGATGCGATTGAGGAATACCGAAAATTCATCGGGCAAAAGACGGTGAGCGAAGATGTGGTTACCGCATCGCAAGTGCACCGGCTGACGGCGACCATCAACCGCGATGATCCAATCCCCAGCCAGGGCGATCCGGTGCCACCGGGTTGGCATTCCATCTTTTTTCCGCGCCTCAACCTGACCAAGGATCTCAGCCCCGATGGCATGTCCTTCGATATCGAGAACGGCCCACCGAGCCCCCTGCCCCGGCGCATGTATGCGGGCAACAATATGCGCTTTCACCAACCCTTCCGCATCGGCGATCACGTCACCAAGGAGCTTTCCATCGCCTCGGTCACGCCCAAGGAAGGCCGCTCGGGCAAGCTGGTGTTCGTTACCATCGGCGTCAAAATTTCAGGCCCCAACGGGCTGATCATGGAGGATGACCAGAATTTGGTTTACCGGGAAGAAGATACAGGCCAGACGCCGCCGCCCGGCGAGCCGGGGCCAGAAGACGCCACCTGGAAGCGCACCGTGACCACCGATCCGGTCATGCTGTTCCGCTTTTCCGCCTGCACCTTCAATCCGCACCGCATCCATTACGACGCGCCCTATGTGACCGATGTGGAAAACTATCCGGCGCTGATCGTGCATGGCCCGTTCACGGCAGTCTGGCTGTTGGAGCTGGTGCGCAACAATGCTCCCGATGCAACGCTGACATCGTTCGCCATGCAAGCACGGGCGCCGGTCTATGTGGACACGCCCCTGACCCTGATGGGCGAGCCCGCTGCCGACGGCAAATCCTGCCAGCTATGGGCGGTCAATTCGGACGGCGTTATCGCCATGAAGGCCAGCGCCGAATTCGCGTGAGTTCAATCATGGCTTATGAAAACATCCTCTATGACGTGGAAGACCGGTTGGCGACCATCACCTTCAACCGGCCTGAACGGCGCAACGCCATCAACTGGGACATGTCCGCCGAGATCAGTGCCGCGTTAAAGGCGGCAGAAGTCGATACGGACGTATCGGTGATCATCTTGAAGGGCGCCGGGGAATGCTTTTCATCCGGCTATGATCTCGGCCCATCCATGGGCAAGGCGCCGCGCCAGACCGGCGACATTACCGCCGCCGATGAGGGCCACGGCGATTTTGTCAGCGTCTGGGACAACCGCGCCCGGGTGCAGGGCCATATCGAATATATGATGGAGATTTGGAACAACTGGAAGCCGGTGATTGCCCAGGTGCACGGGGCTTGTTTGGGGGGCGCTTCGGCATTGGCGCTGGCCTCGGATTTGCTGATCGCCGCCGACGATGCGCGGCTCGGCCATCCTGGCCTTCGCGCCATCGCGCCGGGCGAGGAGACGGCCATCTTCGCCTGGCATGTGGGCCTTAAAAAGGCCAAGGAAATGCTGCTCACCGGGGATGCCCTGACGGCGGAGGAAATGCTGCGTCACGGCATGGCCAACCATGTGTTCGCACAGGAAAAACTAGAAGAAGAAACCCGCATCATCGCCCGCCGCATCGCCAATATCGATCCGCAACTTTTGTCGCTGTCAAAGAAGATGGTCAACCGGGTCTATGAGCAGATGGGCTTTCAGTTTTCGATCCAAAGCTCCGGCGAGTTCGTGACCATGTCCGGCCGGCTGCCGTCCAATCAGGAGTTTAAGCGCATCGCCAAGGACGAAGGACTGAAGGCAGCCATCCAGTGGCGCGACGGCCCCTTCGGCGGCACCTTGGGCCGCTATCCGCCGATCAACGATAACGGCGAAGAATGACCGGCCAGCCCTCTAATATCCGCAATCTTGCCGAGGTCGAAGCGTTTGAAAAGACGCCGCTGGCCGAGCGTATGCGCGCCCACAATGTCTTCGATCTTGTGGCCATGGGCGCGGCCTATGATCCCGACAGGGCGGTAATCCATTACCTCCGCCACGCCGATCCGGACGAGACGCCGGAGACACTGAGCTATGGTGATTACCTGAAACGCATTCGCCAGGCGGCGAATTTGTTCCACCGGCTGGCGGGTGCAGGCGGCGTCATCGGTGTTCTCCTGCCCATGGTTCCGGAAAATTATATCACCCTCGCCGCCGGGCCGACGGCGGGCACATTGGCGCCAGTAAACTGGGCTTTGTCGGCGGAAGCCATCGCCGGTGTGATACAAGCGGCTAAAGTTACGGTGCTGGTGACCCTAGGCCCATCGCCGGAGTTCACCATCTGGGAGACGGCGCAAAAGGTGGCCGAGATGGTGCCCGGCATCACCCATGTTATCCAGGTGCAGGGGCCGGGCGGCGAGAAAAGCGCCGATGCCGATTTCAATAGCTTGCTGGACGCCGAGAGCGGCGATGATTTCGATTTCGAGCGGCGCGACAGGCCTGAGGCCACCGCCATCTATTGCCCCACCGGCGGCACCACTGGCGCGCCCAAGCTGGCACGGCTGGCGCACGGGGCCATTGCCTATAAGTGCCATGTCTATAGCTGGTTCCTGGGCCATGGACCCGAAGACGTGATCTTCGCCGGCACGCCGTTGTTTCATTCCGGCGGCATCGTCAATCGCTCCCTCAGCCCATTAAGCCAAGGCATGACCAACGTGATCCTGAGCCCGCATGGGTTCCGCGAAAAAAACACCTATAAAAATTTCTGGAAGCTGGTGGAGAAATTTGGCGCCACCGAATTAATCGCCGTGCCGACGGCGCTATCGGCGCTCATGAGCCAGCCGGTGGACGCCGATATTTCGACCCTCAAGCCTTATTCCAACACCGGCTCGGCGGCGCTTCCCGCCGCTGTCGGGCGCGCCGTCGAAGAAAAATTCGGCGTCATCATGCTGTCCAATTACGGATTGACCGAAAACACAGCCTCCGCCGCCATGCCGCCCCGCCACGGCCGCCCACGCTACGGATCAAGCGGCATTCGATTGCCTTACACCCAGATCAAGGCGGTGAAGGTTGGTAGCGATGGCGCCTATGAGGCTGATTGCGCAATCGGCGAGGCCGGGGTGATCGCCATCAAGGGGCCGGGAGTGACCAAGGGCTATGTAGACGAAAGCCTCAACGCCAGCTTGTTCTTCGAAGGCGGTTGGCTGAATACCGGTGATTTGGGGCGCTTCGACGAAGACGGCTTTATCTGGATCACCGGGCGGCTCAAGGATTTGATTATCAGAGGCGGCAACAATATCGATAGCCGCATCATCGACGAGACCTTGCAGGACCACGAAGCGGTGGAGCTGGCCGCCGCCGTCGGCAAGCCTGACAGTTACGCTGGCGAATTGCCCATCGCCTATGTGCAGTTGAAGCCGGGCGCCGATGCCAGCGCCGAAGACATTCGCCTTTTTGCACGGGAACATATTCCCGAGCGCGGCGCGGCCCCGGCGGAAATACATATTATCGACAAAATTCCGCTCACCGACGTGGGCAAAATATTCAAGCCGCCCTTGCGCCGGGATGCCGCCGAAAAAGCCTTTGCCGAAGCGCTGGCAAATTTGGCTGGGCGCGGTATCGGGATTGAAGTCAACGTCGATGATGGCGCCGCCCTAGGCACGCTGGCAACCATCCATCTGACCGGCGCCGACGAGGGCGCGGCTGCCGAGGCCGCCGAGATCATGTCCGCCTACACCATGCGCCACGAGATCGTGCGGACTGATGGCGGATAAGGCGGGCGGGATGCTGCCCATGGACCGCTTCGATGCGGATTTCCATGGCGCGGCGGACATCGCGGTCAGCCCCGATAACTATGCGCCCTTGCGCAATCTGGCCGATATCGAACGGATGGAGCGGGTGCCGTTCGAAGCGCGCGCGCGCCCGCTGTCGAGCTTCGGATTGATCCGCCGGGGCGCCCGGCTCGACCCCACCAAGACGGCGTTGCATGTGTTGCGGAATGGTGATCCGGCGCAGTCCATCGCCCGCGTCAGCTACGAGGATTTCTTGGGCAACATCATCTGCGCCGCCAACCTGTTCCGCTCGATGGGCGTCGGCGAGGATAATGCGGTAATGCTGATGCTGCCCAACCTGGCCGAAACCCACTATGCGCTCTGGGGAGCGCAGGTGGCGGGTATCGGCTTTTCCGTCAACTGGATGCTGGAGGCATCGCAATTGAACGCCCTGGTGACCGCCGCAAAAGCCAAAGTGCTGATCGCCCTCGGCCCGGCGGATGGCTTTGGGATTTGGGACAAGGCCCAACGCATCGCCGACGACAGCGATCAGATCGAACACCTGATCCAGGTATCGGCCTTGGGCCAAGCCGATCCGGATGCGCTGGACTTTGCCGCCGCGCTGAAGGAACAGCCCAACACGCTGACATTCAAGCGGGCCATAAGGCCGGACGATACCGCCATCTATCTGCATACGGGCGGCACCACCGGCGCGCCTAAGATCGCACGGCTCAAACACAAGGGCATGGCCTATCAGCGTTGGGCCAATTCGTCCATGAAAGGCCTCTGCCGGTGCGATGTGGTATTCGGCGCCGGGCCATTGTTTCACGCCGGCGGCATTTGCGTCGACAGCCTGCCCTGCTTTGCGAACGGCATGACCATGGTCATTCCCGATCCGTCCGGCTTTCGCAACAAGGCTGTGATCCGCAACTACTGGAAGCTGGTCGAGCATTTCGGAATCACATTCCTTAACGGCGTGCCGACGGTGCAGATGGCACTCATGCAGAACCCGCCTTTGGGCGAAGACATATCCTCATTGCGCAGCTACGGCGGTTCCGGCTCTGGCGCCTTGCCGGCGGAACTGGGCCGCACCATCGAAAACGTCACCGGGACGCGCGTGCTGGTCACCTATGGCGCCACCGAGTTCACCTGCAACATCTCGATGGCACCCAGGGACGGTGATCCCCGCTACGGCTCATCAGGCATCCGCTGGCCCTACTGCCAAATCCGCACGGTGCAACTGGGCGCGGACGGCAATATCCTTCGCGATTGCGAGACGGACGAAATCGGCGCCATCGTGGTCAAGGGGCCGAGCATCATCGACGGCTATTTGAGCGCCACTGATACCGCCAGCCTGTTCACCGATGACGGCTGGCTCAACAATGGTGATCTGGGGCGCATCGATAAGGACGGCTATCTTTGGGTGACCGGGCGCGCCAAGGACGTAATCATAAGGGGCGGCCACAATATCGATCCCCGCGTCATCGAAGAAGCTTTGCTCAGCCACGCGGGCGTAGCGCTGGCCGCCGCCGTCGGCAAGCCGGACGCTTACGCCGGCGAATTGCCGGTGGCCTATGTACAGCTTGCCCCCGGCGCCAACGCAGGCGCAGACGAGATCGCCGATCATGTGCGCGGGGTTATCGCCGAGCGCGCCGGCAATCCGGTGGATATCTGGTTCATGGACGCGTTGCCGCAAACCGCGGTGGGCAAAATCTACAAGCCGGCGCTGCGCCTGGATGCGGCGCGCCGGGCCTTCGAAGCGGCGCTGGCGCCGTTGGCAACATCGATAGACGTGGACGTGGCCGCCCATCCGGTGCATGGCACCCTGGCGATTGTGACAGCGCCGGCGGCAGAGCGGGCGACGCTGGAAAGCGAAATTGATGCGATCCTCGGCGCCTATGCCATCGCCCACGAGATCGAATGGGTGGGTTAGAGCACGCCGCGCGCATCGATGGGCCAGATATCCACCAGCTTATCACCGCGCACACAATGCAGGTAGTTGTGCAGATTGACCGTCGGATCGCAGTGCGGCGTGATCAGGTTGACCGGCGCGCCCAGTTCCGGCGCCAAATTGCCTGGCCCCAGCACGATCTTGCCATGCTCGTCGCCGAAGCGGTCATAAATGCTACCGCTTAATTCGGGATCGGCGACCTTCGGCTTGGGGCCGTCGGTGGCGAAGCTCTTGTAGCCACCATTGATGGTGACAAACCCATCGGCGTTGTTGCTGACCACGGTGCATTGCATCAGCAGCGAAGTCTGGAACGGAATATTGCCGGCAATGGGCATGCTGACTTCGTTATATTCCACATCCATGAAAATGTAAGAGCCGGTCTGGTGTTCGGTGAAGATGCCGGTTTCGATATCGATTACCAACGAGCCGGTGCCGCCGCCGGTCACGATGGCCGGCGGCAGACCGGCGGCGCCAAGTGCTTCGATGACCGTTTTGAGGTGCGCCAGTTGTTCACCGTAGACTTGGCGGCGCTCGGTCAAATCATTGATATGCTGGACCCGGCCCGAATAAGCCTGAACGCCCCGGTAGGTGAGATTGGGCGCCTCCGATATCATGCGCGCGAGGGCGACGGCATCTTCGGGCGCCGCAACGCCGGTGCGCTGCATACCGATATCGATATCTACCAGAACCTCCAACGGCTGGGCCAGCGCCTCCGCCGCTTCCGATATAGCGCGCAAATTAACCGGGTTGTCGGCGACCAGCTTGAAACGCCGGGCGCTACCCGCCAGCTTGATCATGCGCCCGATGCGCGCTGCGCCGACCACCGGCGAGGTGATCAGCACCCCGTCGATCCCAGCACCGACCATCACTTCGGCTTCGTGCAGGGTGGCGCAACAGACGCCGACGGCGCCCGCTTCCGCCTGGCGCTTGGCTATCTCGGAACATTTATGGGTCTTGGCGTGGGGGCGCATGCGCAGACCCGCCTCGCCGCAGATACGTTGATGGCGAAGGAGGTTGGTTTCGAACTTATCCAGATCGACAACCAAAGCCGGTGTCAGTAGCGCCCGGCGCGAGCCCGGCACTTCGATCAGGCCTTCGTTGGGGCCCAGATCAGTTTCCGCCGGAGACATGCGCGTCCCACAAGGCATTGAGCGCCGCCGGGTCTTCCGGCGCTTTTTCGAATTTCGGCAATCCGTCGTTGAAGGGATACCAGGCCTGCGCGCTCCGGGTCCAGATGTGGGCGACCGGCTCGAACCAATTGGGATCATCCAGGCTGCCGTACCGCAGGACCACCACGGGCCCGCCGACGCCACCGCCAAAACGGGTGCCACAGGTGGCGCAAAAGAGGCCCGTCTTGACGCGACCGCTGTCGGCGATGGTATCGAAGGTTGCCGGCTCGCCTTTGGTTATTTGGAAATCCTCGGCCATGACGCGCACCGATATGCCGAAAGCGCTGGCCGAGACTTTCTGGCACTCGGTGCAATGGCATGTATAGACGGTGGCAGGCTCGGCGTTGAATTCATAACGAATGGTGCCGCAAAGGCAGCCGCCGGTATAGGGCGCGGGCATATCGGGTCTCCGGGGTAATTCAAGCTGGCATCAGTGTGCCCAATTCCGGACCGCGTTCCAAGCTGGAACCGCTCTAGCCGCCGCCGAACATTGTGTTGGGCAGCCACAATGCGATCTGCGGGAAGGCGACGAGGAACACCAGGCACACACCCATAGCCAGCCAGAACGGCCAGATGCCGCGGAATATGGTGCCCATGGGCACATCCGGCGCGACACTTTTGACGACGAACACATTAACCCCCACCGGCGGTGAGATCAGTCCCATCTCAAGCACAATAACGACAACCACGCCGAACCAGATCGGATCAAGCCCCATGGCGACAATCACCGGAAAGGTGATGTGCAGGGTCAAAACCAGCATGGCGAGGCCTTCGAGGAAAGTGCCGAGGGCGATGTAGGTCACCAGGATTATGATCAAAACACCAAGCTGGCCGACATCAAGACCGACCAAAAAAGTTACCAGATTTGATGGGATTTGGGTCAATGCCATGAACGGAATAAAGACGAAGGCGCCGATCAGGATCATGAACACGGTCGCCGTGGTCTGCAGGGTCTGCAATATGACAAATTGTAATTTTTGCCGATCGAGGGCCCCCCGGGCAAAGGATATGACAAGGGTTAAAAACGCGCCGACGCCGGCGGCTTCGACCGGCGTGAATACTCCTAAATAGATGCCGCCGATGGTTACCGCGACGATGCCGACGATGGCGCTGGCCTGCTTCAAAGTCGCTAGTCGTTGCGCCAGATCGGCTTTTGGGCCCGGCGGGCCGGCTTCGGGCCGGCGCCTGGTGACGATGTATATCGCAATAAGAAACAACGCCGTGAGCAGCAATCCAGGCAAGACGCCGGCCATGAACAGCCTGCCGATAGATTGTTCGGTTAGAATGGCAAAAATAATCATGCCCGTGGAAGGCGGTATCAAAATGCCAAGTGTGCCACCGGCGGCAACCGCCCCGGTCGCCAGGCTGTCATCATAATTGTAGCGCTTCATTTCTGGAATGGCGACGCGGCCCATAGTCACTGCCGAAGCGATGGATGATCCGCTCATCGCCGCGAAACCAGCACAGCCGACGATCGTCGCCGATGCCAGTCCGCCGCGCCGGTGCCCAACCCAAGCGTAGGCGGCTTCGTAAAGATCCCTCGACATGCCGGAAACACCGGCGAGGTTCCCCATCAGCACGAATAACGGCACAACAATCAAAGTGCCGGTGGTGGTGATTTCAAACGCTTCGCCGCCGAGGGTAGAGAGCGCTGCTTCCCAGCCGCTGATGGCAATTGTGCCGACAAAGCCGATGATCAACATGGTCATGGCAACGGGCATACGCAGCGCCAGCAGCACAAACAGCGCAATAATCCCGATCGTGCCAATCGCCGTTACGGACATCCTAAGAAAGCACCTTTTTACACATCGTCCATGGTTCCGACACGGTGGCGAACCTCGCCGCCCTGGAGGTGAACATAAATTTCAAACGAAAGGACGATGAGGTAGAGCGCCATCCCAAACGCCAATAGGTAGAAATACGGCCCGAAAGGAATGGTCAGAGTATACGAAGCTTCGCCGTATTCGGCGGCGGTCATGCCGCTTTCAACCAACTGTACGGTCAGAACAGCCATCATGATGGCGCCCAACACCTTCACCAATATATCGGTCCAGCGTGTAAACCGGGGACCGGTGACGGTGCCCAATAACTCGACCGCGACCTGGCCGCCGGTGCGCCCGCTTTGGGCGACCGAGAACGTGACCACCGTGAGCAGTAAGATTTGCGTGATATCGGCAACACCGAATATGGGTGAATTCAGGATATAGCGGAAGCCGACAGCGGTAACCGTCGTCAAGCAAAGTGCAATCACCATGATCCCGCCGAGATAAAGCGCCAGGGGGCGGACCACGGCATCGACTTTACCAAGTATGCGGTCCGCCTCGCTTTCGCCCAAAGGCACCTTGCCACTCTCACCCATAACGAACTACGTGCCTTAATCGCTACTTGGTAACCGCTGCATAGATGGCGCGCACTGGAATACCCTTGGCTTCGTTTTTCGCCAAGAATGCTTCGACGGACTTGGCGGAAGCTGCGTTAAATTTAGCCGCCTCGGCAGGGCTGAGATCATGAACTTTGATCCCGACATCGCCTTTTCGCGCACGTTTTTCGGCAACCAGATCTGGTTGCGCCCAGCCGTGGGCGACGTCGATACTCCACTGCTGGCCGGTCAGGCCGTCGATTGCCGCTTTGCTTTTCGCCGGCAAACCGTTCCAAACTTTTTTGTTCATGCCAACCCAGAACACGGTCGTCGGCGCTTTCATGCCGAAAGTAACGAACTTGACCGATTCGGAGAACCGCCATGGATTGAAAAGCGCGTTAATCGCGGTATATGAGCCATCGACCACGCCTTTGTTGAGTGCGTCGTAAACGCCGGTGATGGGAATAAAGATGCCGGATGCCCCCCAACCGTTCATCAACAGGACCGAGCCGGAATCAGAGGCGCGAATTTTCATTCCCTTCACATCGCTGAGTTTTTTAATCAGTTTTGTTCGCGACAGAATAACCGGCGGTGTATTGGCCCAAAGACCCATAACCTTGATCTTTGTATATTCGGAAGCCAGATGCTTGTCATAAATGGCCCACATTTTCTTGGTGATTCCGACCGCTGTTTCACCGACACCCGGCTGGTTAAGGACCATCGAGCGGGGAAAGATTGACGCCGTGTTTCCCTGAATACCAAAAGCAATTTCTGCGACATTCGTGTTGACGCGCTTGAATTGCTGGACCGGGCCTTTGCCCAATTGTCCGGATGCAAAAAGTTTCGCCGTGGTTTCACCGCCGGTCGCCTTGCCGATGGCTTTGGCGAGGTTGGTGAAGACAACCCGGTTGAGATAATGCGGAGGCCCCATGAAGGTCGCAATCTTCAATTCCTTGGCGCCTGCCGGAGATAGCGGCGCGGTCATCGCAAATGTAAAGGCGGCAGCCGTTACGGCGGCGGAAGTCAGCAATGTGGTTCTCGTCGAGGACATGATTTATCTCCCAAAAAATCGTTGCGTGTGAAAGCAAAATTCCTGCGCTTAGATATTGTTGGACAATTAATGTCAGTATTAATTTGCAGCCTACCGCCCTTTAGGTTCCTGTCAATGTTCCTCTGGCCACAAATGTGTGAAGTGAACCGGGGTTATTTACCGCGCAAATAGATAATCCAATAGACCAGAGCGACAAAGACGCTGCCGCCGACGATATTGCCGAGGGTCACCGGCACCAGATTGCCGATAAACCCGCTGACCGTGATGGCGTCTGCGCCAGCCAGCCAGCCAGCCGGGATCAGATACATATTGGCGACGGAATGCTCGAAGCCAAGGGCGACAAAAGCCGAGATCGGAAAGATGATCGCCAGGATCTTACCACTGACCGTGTGCGCGGCGAAACACAACCAGACCGCCATGCATACCAGCGCATTGCAGAGCACGCCGCGAAAGAAAGCCTCGGCAAACGGCAACGCCACCTTGGCTTCGGCAATTTTCATGGCCGTCGCCGCCATCTGGCCGTCGCCGGCGCTCATGACGCCGGACAAAGATATGATAACCGCCGCCGCCACCGATCCGGCAAAATTGCCCACATAGACTAAGGCCCAGTTGCGCAACAGCTTGGCTGTGGTTGTTTTGCGACCGGCCCAGGCCATGGCGATCAGATTGTTACCGGTGAACAATTCGGCGCCGGCGATCACCACCAGAATCAGGCCGAGGGAAAAGGCCAGCCCGCCCAACGCCCTGGACGGCCCGAAGCCAAGCCCATGGCCGGTCATCACCATGGTGAAATACATGGCGCCGAAAGCAATGAAGGCGCCGGCCAGAACACTAAGCGCCAAAGTCGGCAGGATCGCCATGTCTACCTTGGCGAGGCCAGCGGTTTCCACCCGCCGGGCGATCTCGGCGGGAGCATAGGCATCGATGTTAATCTGGCTGGTCGTTTGATCGGATTGGCTCATGGCGGCTCCCCTTTGAAGCGATTGAGGCGTCAATATAGCCGAAATCCAACAGAACAACGAATTCGGTTGGCCGGCCTGTTTGACCGCGAACCGGACGGGCTGTACTGGGATTGCATGATAACAACCAACGGCAATCGCAATCTGGCCGGCATCGGCTTTATGGTACTGGGCATGCTTGGCATGGGCGGCGTCGACGCCTTTGGCAAATGGCTCGTCACCGCCGATTATTCGCCGATCCAGGTGATCGCCGTGCGCGGCTGGATGATTACCGCCGCCATGCTGATCTGGGCGCTGGCCAGCGGCCGGGCGCGGCAATTGACCACCCGGCGCCCAGCCGCCCATGGGGTGCGCATCCTGGTCAGCATTTGCGGTCCGCTGTTCATGTTCACCGCCCTCGCCTCGTTGCCCCTGGCCGACGTGACCGTGGTCATTTTCGGATCACCCTTCGTGACCGCCGCCTTGGCGGTGCCCCTGTTCGCCGAGCGTGTCGGCCGCCACCGCTGGGCCGCCATCGCCATCGGTTTCCTAGGTGTCGCCATCGCCATGCGCCCGGGCAGCGATTTGTTCCGCCCGGAGATATTGTTTGCGGTGGCGGCTGGCATATCCTTTGCCGGCATTAACCTGACCGCCCGCTGGTTGCGCGATACCGAAACCACATTCCAGCTCGTGTTTTTCCTGATGGCCGGCATCACCGTGATCGCCAGCTTAGGCTTGCCCTTTGTCTGGCGCCCGATGCCGCTTACCGATCTGGTCCTGTTCGGAGGCATGGCGGCTGCGACTCTGTTCGGCTACATCTTCATGACACACGCTTTTGTCGTCGCGCCGCTCGGCGTGGTGGCGCCGTTCGAATATACGGTGCTTATCTGGGCGGTGATCTGGGGTTTCGTGATCTGGGGCGAATTGCCGGGCGCGTTCATCTGGAGCGGCGCGGCGGTCATCGTCGCCAGCGGGCTCTACCTTTTGCACCGGGAAGTAAAAGCCGGAAAACCGGATCAGGCCGGCGCCTCGTGAAGCCAACGCCGGATCACCATCAAGGACCGTTCCGGATAGCGCTCGATCAGCATGGCCACCCGGCGCGCCAGCTTGGTTCTCACTTTGGCTTCGAATTGGGGGGCGGCGCTTGAAATACGAATGCCGCGGGTTGATGGCCGCATGGGCGCCGAATTTCCCGCCCGTGCCCTGGCCGGGGGTGATGGGCGCACCGGCGGCGGAGCTACTCCTAACGGCACCACCAAGGCCAGACGCGGCAGGACGGGTAGCACCACGACGCCGAAAAACACGGCGGTAACGATGGCGATGGCGGCACTTTCGATCATCCGCCAATGCTACCAGAAATGAGCCCGCTCAGATACCAATGCTTTCAGCCGCCGCGATGGTCCGGTACAGCCGTTCGATCACCGGCGCCTCCAATATCTCGCCGTCGATAACCACGAAGGCCTGGTCCTGGGCTTCGAACTTGGCGATCAATTCGCGCGCCCGGGCGGCCTCTTGTACACTCGGGCTGAAGGTCTCGTTGATGGCGGCGATCTGCTTCGGATGGATCGCGGTCTTTCCGGTAAAGCCAATGGTCTTGGCTTGGGTGGCCTCGGCGCGCAAACCAGCATCGTCATCCAGCCCGAAGAACGGCATATCCAGAAGATCGATGCCGGCGCTGGCCGCCGCGTGCACCAGCCGCCCCCTGGCATAGAGAAGCGCCTCCCAGCCGGGCTCGACACGGAGCGCTGCCGCCATATCGAAGCCGCCGAATACAAACGAGGCCACCCGCTCATGGGCGCGCCCGATATCCATGGCGTGTTCCAGCGCCTCGCTGGTTTCCATCTGGATGTGGATTTGAAGATTTTCGTGGTGGCCCGTAGCGTCAATGGCGCTGATGATTTCGCCGACGCCCCGCACCTTGGGCAAAAGCATGCCGTCCGGCGCCTGATCGCTTGCGGCCACAGCGGCCAGATCGGCGCGGCCATAATCGGTGGCAAGGGAATTGATGCGCAACAGCCGCTCCGGCCCCCGCTCAGACCCGGCAAACAGGGCGATGGCCTGATGCCGCGCAGCTTCCTTGGCGTCACCGGCGACGGCGTCTTCCAGATCCACGCAGACCATGTCGGCGCCGCTGGCCATGGCCTTTGGAAATCGGTCGGGCCTGGACGCCGGGACATAAAGAAAACTGCGGCGCGGGCGTAATGTGTCATCCGGCATGGTTCAAGCGGCCTTTATCATCTACTTTTGGAATCCTAATCGAATAAATACCCATTCGGGAGAGATCGACAATGCCGAATATGTTGGACGGGTTATTGGTCGTCGCATTGGAACAGGCGGTAGCGGCGCCCTATTGCTCGTCGCGGCTGGCCGATGCTGGCGCCAGGGTCATAAAAATTGAGCGTGCCGGCGGCGATTTTGCGCGCGGCTATGACGATGTGGTCAAGGGTCAGAGCGCCTATTTCGTATGGCTCAACCGGGGCAAACAATCGATCGAGTTGAACATCAAGGATGCAGGCGATGCCGCGCTGCTGGCGGCGATGATCGCGCGCGCCGACATCTTCATCCAGAATCTGGCACCAGGCGCTGCGGCCCGGGCCGGCTTCGGGGCCACCGATTTGCGCGCCCGCCATCCAAGCCTGATCACCTGCGACATCACTGGTTACGCTGAAGACGGGCCGTCCAGAGACATGAAGGCCTACGATATGCTGGTGCAGGCAGAAACCGGCCTCGCCTCGATCACCGGCTCGCCGGAAGCACCGGGCCGGGTTGGCGTCTCGGTGTGCGATATCGCCGCCGGCATGCACGCCTATGAGGCCATCCTGCTGGCCCTTATCCAGCGCGGCGTTTCCGGCGAGGGTGCGTCCCTAAGCTGTTCGCTGTTCGACGGCATGGCCGATTGGATGGCGGTGCCGCTCTTACATCACGACTATGGCGGCAATGCGCCGAGACGGGTCGGTCTCCGCCATCCGTCGATCGCGCCCTATGCATCCTATCCCACCAAGGATGGCGGGAAAATAGTCATCTCCATCCAGAACGAACGGGAATGGGCGCGCTTTGCCGGCGAGATTATGGAGCAGCCGGAATGGGCCGACACCGGTCCATACACGGACAACAAATCCCGGGTTGCCAATGTGGCAGAATTGGATCGCCTGATCGCGGAGCAGTTTGGAAAAGAAGAAACGGTTGCCATGGCGGCAAAGCTGTTGGCCGCCGGTATCGCCTTTGGCCGGGTAAATTCGGTAGCCGGACTGTCATCCCATGGGGATTTACGGCGCACGGTCATCGAAACGCCGGCCGGTCCGGTGCAAATTCCGGCGCCGCCAGCCCGTTTTGGTAATGAAGGTGATGCATCGCTTGGCCCGGTCCCGGCAGCCGGCGAGCATAACGATCTCATTCGAAGCGAATTTTCCTGAATGAAAAAGGCCATGCGATCCAGCGGGACCGCATGGCCGAAAACTCTATGAAAACGCTGCTCTAGCGGCGGAAGATAACCACCACCCGCCGGTTCAGACGTTCACGCTTGTCGTTCGAGGTGGAAACCTGGGTCAGGTTTTCGCCAAAGCTGTCCACTCTAATTTTAGAGGTCGGAATGCCGGTTTTGATGAGCGCCGCCGCAACCGTTTGGGCGCGCATCCGGGACAGGCTATCGTTATAGTCGTTCGAACCGGACCGGTCGGTGTGACCACCCAGCATGATCGTGCCTGGCTTCGATTCCAAATGCGCCACGGCGATATCGATAATGCTTTTTTTCGCCGCGGCGTTGATGTCCATTTTATCGAAATCGAAATAGACGGTGAACGGTCCAGGCAATTTTTCCGGTGCAGGCATTGGCGCCGGCATTGGCTTCGGTGCGGCCTTGGCCATCATCGGCATTTTCAGCTTAGCCATCGCCGCATTGAACTCGGCGCGGCAGCGGATGATGTCTTCGGGCTGGAAATTTTCTTCCTGTTCCTGCATCCAGCAATCGAACATTGCCTGGGCGCGTGCCGCGTGCTTCGGTGCGCGGCCCTTGGCGCCGCCTGCCAAGGCCTTGACGAGACGCTCCCGGGCGCCGCTCAATGCGCCAACCTTATTGGCGGGCAATGCACGCGCGGAAACCATCTGCGGCCCAAAATTCATGGCTTCGGCGGCCATCTTGCCGCGTTCCGCGAAGAAAATCATATCGCCGATATCCGATTCGGAATATTCCGAACGCGACAGCTCTACATATTCTTTTTGCAGCGCTGCTTGAAAAGGCGTGCCCTTGGACGGCATTTTGGCAACCCGGTCAAAATCAGCGCCGCCAGCACATGCGCCCAGTACAATTAGGGCACCGCCCATAACCAAATGCGAATTTCTAAATCTCATCGAAACCTCCCTTGAATAATGACACGAATCGGACAACGGCCTGGTAGCGGCCGCTCCGGTTGTTTCCCTCAAAGCAAAAATCGTTACACGTTTACAGTTAACGTTGGTCTTTGCGGCCAAGAATACAAATATGCAGGCCATTATTTTCCGGTTTTTTTTACTCACACCAATTCTCCGCCAATTCACATCCATTTACAATTTTTATATGTGCGCGCAATTCCCATGCAACATAGCCGAATTATTCTTCATCTTGGGACAAAGAGGAACAAGGGAATTTGGGATTATGGCTACAAAATTACCGCAAGTGCTTTACGTCGAAGATGATCTGGTCAACCGGATATTGATGGAAGAAATATTCGTCCTAGCCGAGGATATGCAACTGATTATCGTTGAAAATGGCGCCGAGGCGCTGAATTTGGCCGCGAGCGAGGATATCGATGTGGTTATAACCGATATCCAGCTGCCAGGGACCAACGGCTATGAAATATTGGAAGCGCTCAGATCCTTGCCAAGAACCCATGAGGTTCCGGTCATCGCCTTGAGTGCCCTGGCCATGCGCTCGGATTTGGAGCGTGGCGCGACAGCCGGCTTTGCCGCCTATATCACCAAACCCATGGATATCGGCTCAATGATCGCAACGGTCCGCGATTGCTGCACAGCCGCCGCCGCATAATCCGCCAGCCAATCGCGAGATCGCCAATTTAGGCCCAGATAGCGACGGGCGGGCAGTCACGATCCAGGCAACCAGCCGTCGCGCCAACCCAGCGTTTCAAGCGTGCCGCCGCTCGGCTCATATTCCGCAGCCACCCATTTGTCGTAGCCCATCTTGTCGAGGGCCCCAAATAAAGCATCATGGTCGATGGTCCCTGTGCCAGGCTCGTTCCGGCCCGGCACGTCGGCAATTTGAATATTACCGATCAGATCCAAATGCGCCTCAATGGTTGCCGCCATATCGCCAGCGGAGGTACATCCTTCGGTAACGTAGCAATGATATGCGTCATATTCGATGCCAAGATTGGGATGGCCGATCTCGTCGATAAACGCCTTTACCTCGTTTGTCGTGGTGAGCAGCGAGTTTGGCCGGATATCCGGATTGAGGGCTTCGATCAGCACGGGAATGCCAAGCGCGGCCAGCGCTTCGGAGGCGATTTCCATGTTTTCGGAAAACACCGGCAGGGCTTCCGATTTTGAAACGCCATCGGGGGGCGTATAGGCGGGCACCACCAGTCCGGTGGGGCGCAATTCGCCGCAATAGCGTTTCGCCGCCTCCAGGTTTTCTAAAAACGCCGCCCGTTTGCCCGGCGCCGCCGCCACCAGAGGCCCCATTTTCACACCTTCGCCGACGGCAATATTGATCACCGACATGGCGAGGCCGGCATCCTTCATGGCGCGCCCAATCTCGCCCGGGTCCAGATCATAGATAAAAATATATTCGACGGCGCCGAAACCGGCATCGGCGGCATCGCCTATGCGTGCCACTGGATCATCGTTTTCGGTAAACATCATGGTCAAGTTGGCTGAAAATTTGGGCATATCCCGCTCCCGGTAAAATTCACTGGGGCTTGCCGCACCCCCTAGCCATCCGGTCTATTATGTCCCGAGACCGAATTCAAAGGGAAAAGGATGAGATCATGGAAAAACAGATTATCGACGTGCCCAGAAAAAAACCGGAAGGCCGCCCGGAAACGCCGCTCTCGCTCGCCGTAAAGGCCGGTGATTTCGTTTTCGTATCCGGCCAGCCGCCCACCGATTTCGCCACCGGCGAATTCGTCCACGGCGATATCGAGACCCAGACCCGCCAGTGCCTGGAAAACGTCAAAACCGTATTGGAAGCCGCCGGATCAAGTATGAAGAAGGTGGTCAAGGTTCAGGTCTTGTGCGCGAACGCCGCACACTTCCAGCGGGTAAATGCCATCTACCGGCAATATTTCACCGAGGACTTTCCGGCGCGCTCCTTTATCACCGTCGGCTCCTGGCCCGGCGGATTTGATATAGAGATCGAGTGTATCGCGATTGCTTAAAAGTCCGCATCCACGGCACGGCAAAGGAAGCGCATCAAGGGCGAGGCCGCCTTGAAGGTGGCCTCGACCTCATCCAAAAATTTGGCCGAGTTGGCGATTCTTGGTTTCTCGTGGCGCATGGCAAAAAAGCTTTTGCGCTTGATGTCCTCGATCAGCGGATGATCGCCATCGAAGCCCCTGGGCGGGCGCTTGAGGCCATCGCCGGCAATGCCGCCGAAGGTCTCTTTCAGCTTTTTGTTGCCGCTGGCCCGGCGCCAGCCCGCACTATCCTTGGCGATGGCTTCGCGCACTGATTTCAGTTGCGGAGATGGCGGCATCCACATGCCGCCGCCAAAGATCACCTCGTCCGGGGCCAGGTGAATGTAGAATCCCGGCGCGTGGGCATCGCGCCCCAAATTGTGGCGGAACTGGCAGGCGGCGTGTTCCTTGTAGGGCCGCTTGTCCTTGGCAAAGCGCACATCGCGGTAGATGCGGAACATGGAGCCGCCGTTCGGCCTGGGATCGGCGACAAAATGACCGGATATGCGTTCCAGGCGGGGCGCCATGGCGGCGATCAGCCGGGATATAGGCGCCACAACATCTTCGCGGTAGCGCTCTTTATTGGCGTTGAACCAGGAGCGCTCGTTGTTGTTCGCCAGCTCGGTGAAGAAATCAAAAAAGCTGCTGGGAAACCCTTGAAAATCCTGGCTCATAAATTCGCATCCCTAGTCATTTTCCGCCGCCGGCGGCATCGGGCATTTCGGCCATTCTTGGAAGCTCAGGGTCCAGATAATCCCAACTCGTGGCGCGCGAGGCGAACACCACCATTTGCGGTTTGAAGATTTCAGGATCGTCTAAGCTGCCTGCTGTAGGAAACAGCGCGTCGGGCATGCAGGAATTTTGCGAATAGACCCAGACCCCGCAAACGCCACAAAACCCCCTTGTTACGGTGTTGCCGCTATCGGCAGCATAGTCGTAAAAACTGGGATCACCGCTGATTGCCAACGCCGGTTTTGGCACCATCAAGTGTGACGCATGCCCGCTTCCGCTGTCTTTCTGGCAATCCCGGCACTGACAGTGCACGGCGGCCATTGGCTCGGCCGTGCACGTGTAGCGAACGGCTCCGCATTTACATCCTCCTTCGAATGGTACCGTCATGATCGTTCCTCCCCTTATCGGTATGTCACTTGCAAATTTTAAGTGTCGGGATATTATGGTAGTGACTTTTATTTTGCAAGTGACTAATTTATGGTAGTAAATTTCGCGCGCTCGCCCTGCCCGATCGCATCGACCCTGGACTTGGTCGGTGACCGGTGGACCCTGGTCGTGATCCGCGACATGCTCAACGGAAAATCCCGCTATAACGAGTTCGCTGCTTCGCCTGAGGGTATCCCCACCAATATCCTGGCTGAGCGGCTGAAACGGCTAACCGAAAGTGGACTCGCAGAAAAACATCTGTATCAAGAGCACCCGCCAAGGTTCGAATACCGGCTGACCCACAAGGGTGCCGAATTGTTGCCCGTACTTCAGGAGATCTGCAGATGGGCCAACGTCCACATCCCGGACACCTGGATACCGCCGACGGCGTTCATGCGAAAGCGCCGGAAGTCCAATTAGCCGCATTTCCGCTGGATCGAGTTAAACTTGGCCCGCCGTTTCGGTTCCTTCCAGGAGTGCGAAGCGGACGGCCAAGATTTGCCGCGTGCTCAGATTACCGCTCAGGGATTATTCGGCGACCATCATGCTGCGTAGACGCGCAGAAGCTTCTACAGACATTGCACTCTTGCCACTAATTCCGGTTGATCTGGATGCAACCTTGCCCTTAAATCGAATAGATATCTAGCCGCTACGCGATTTGGAATATACTCTTGTACGACGGGGGATCGAATGGCCAAGGAATTTCGGCGCATCACTTTCAATAATATCGAAATGCGCGGTGCGCTTGAAACCAACGCGGCGAGTTCCGGCGCCAAGTTACCCGCCGGCGATGTGGTCTCGGTCAAGGCAGGCCGCGTCGATAACGCCTTTTTCTACGAGCTCGGCCTATTCGATTATGCCAAGCAAAAAGAAGAATCAGTAAAACTGCCCGAGGATCAGGCGTTGGAGGCATTGCTCAATCATTCCATAGAAGCCGGCATCCCGCTGCCACGGGCGGCGCGCAAGGAAGTCCGCGAAATCGGCGGCGCTTTGTGTCTGGATATGTTTATCGAATAGAAGCGCTGAACCCGGCCAAACCGGCCGGGCTCACACAAATTTTGTACTCAGCCGCCGTAGAAGACGTTGTCGCCAAGTTCCTTCATCTCGAGGATGGCTTCATCGGCGCGCCCTTCGGGCTCTACCGCCACATTGGCTTCGGTCACTTCGCCAATGACGATGTGATGATCGCCCCGTGCGACAATTTCGGCGACGCTGCATTCGACGCTGGCGGGTGCAGAATCCAGTATCGGTGCGCCGTTAGCGCCGGCGTGATAGGCCTCGCCCGAGATTGTGTTGCCGTCTTTTACGGCCGGCTTGAAAAATCCGAAGGCGGCGCCCTGCTGGCCCTTACCGAGCATGTTGAGCGCGAAGGTGCCGGTTTTCTTGACCAGCTCGTAAGCGCCGGAATCGGCCTTAACGCCGATCACCACCAAGGGCGGATCGAACGAGGTTTGCGTGACCCAGTTCACCGTCGCGGCGGCGACGTTGCCGTCGCTGTCTTCAGCGGTCATGACATAGATCCCATAGGGGATCATTCTTAGCGCGGTTTTTTTGGCGTCGTCGTCCATTATCTACTCCCTCGATGATTTTCTATACTGATACCAGATTGCAGGTCATTGGCTAACTTGGCGCGCGCCGCCGGGGCGGTCAACGGCTATTCGTCATAAGCGATCAGGCTGGTGAACGGGATGTCCAGCTTGTCGCGGCCGTTCAGGAAATTCAGCTCAATAATGCAAGCGCCGCCGACAACCTCGGCACCGACCTTGCGGAACAGGGCGACGGCCGCCGCCATGGTACCGCCGGTGGCCAGCAGATCATCCAGCAACACCACCTTCTGGCCCGGCTTGACCGCGTCTTCTTGAATTTCGATGACATCGCTGCCGTATTCCAGCTCGTATTCCAGCGGGATGGTGGGGCCGGGTAATTTGCCCTTTTTGCGCACCATGGTGAAGCCCAGGCCCAGCTTCAGAGCCAGCGGCGCCGCCACCAGAAAGCCCCGGCTTTCGATACCGGCCAGAACATCCGGCTGCAGGGCACTGATGGCCTTGGCTAGCCGGCCAGTGGTGACTTGCCAGGCATCGGCATCGGCCAGCAAGGTCGAGATGTCGTAAAACAATACCCCCTCGACCGGGAAATCGGGAATGCCGCGGATATGATCCTTGAGGTCCATGAGCTGCTCTCTAATCAATCATGTAAGACTGCACACAAGATGGCCGGCAACGCCCACGTCGGCGGCCGGCCGTCTTTTTCGCGCCCCGTCTATTTGAGCGAAGCAATATAAGCGATGACGTTTTCACGGTCCTTCTTTTTCTTGACCTTGAGGCCCATGGAGGAACGCTTTTTGCCTTTGCCCTTCACATATTTGGTTGGATTGGCCAGGAATTTGGCAATCTCGGCTTCGCTCCAGGTCCAATCGGCGCCTTTCAGGCCCTTATATTTTTTAAACCCGGCGGCGCTTCCCGCCTTGCGCCCGACGACACCCAGAAGGGACGGGCCGGTCTTGTGCTTACCGGCTTTCAGCGTGTGGCAGGCCTTGCATTTGTTAAAGTATTTTTTGCCCTTGGCCGCATCGCCGGCGGCAAGCGCCGAGCCGGCATATAGGCTGGTGGAAAGTACGAGAGCGGAAGCAAGCAGATGCGCGATTTTCATAGTTTATCTCCGATGGAAAATTTTTTAACTAATTAGGCAGGCACCGCAGCGCCGGTTAAGACTTAATATAAATAGCAGAACCAAAAATTCAAGGTATTGCAGCAACATTGATGGCTTAAGGGGGCGCCGGGCGCGGCGTGCTCAGTTCCCGCCAGATAGCGCGGTCTTCGGCAAACCCGTTCAGAGACTGGATCAGGCGGCGGAAGGTGGGATCGGCCTTGGCCAGCGACAACGATATTCGTTGCCACGCGCCGCGCAATTTCGAAACCAGCGGGGCCGGCCAGCGTTCCACCCGCACCCCGCCCCGGATCAGGGTTTTGAGGGCGGTAAATTGCAAATTCTCGATATCGGCGATGCCGGCTTTCAGGCTCGCCCCGCAAACCGATTCCAATTGCGCCTTGGCCAACGCATCAAGGGCGTCCCAGCGTTTGGCATTGATCAATAAATCTACCAGCCCCGATTGCCGGCCCCAGCCGGGGAAATAGTAGACTTTGCCATAGCTGCCGAGGCCCAGTGCCAAATCATCCGCCGGGCCCGCGAACAGGGCGCCGGCAAGAGATTTATCGGCAAACCCGGCGGCAAGATCGGACGGCGCGATGCGCTTGACGGTAGCGCCCAAGGCGCCGAGCACGCGGCCCGCCAATCCGGCGGCGGCGACGTTGCGGCCCAAAAGATCAACGGAGGCTTGCACGTCTTCGGTGAACAATGCGCCGGTCGGCCCCTGGACGCCGCAGGCGATGGCATGAATGTTAAACGCTGCATACAGCTTTTCGTATTCCGCCCGCCCGCCGGCGTTTTCGAACCAGGCGAGGAAGGTCGCCATATCCGGGCCGAACGGCACGCCGGCGAAAATCTCGAACGAAGGCGATTTCCGGCCCCAATAGGCGGCGCTGGAGAAAGCGGCATCGACGGTGCCCGACGCGACCGCATCGAAAGCATCCAGCGCCGCGACCAATTGCCCGGGCCCTTGAACCTGGATTTGGATGCGGCCATCGCTGATGCGCCCGATTGCCTCGGCAATGGCGCCTGCGCGGGCGCCCAAATGGGGCAGCGCGGGCGGATAGGCGCTGGCCAAACGCCAATGCACGGGCTCATTGGCACCGCCAGAGCCGGGCCTAAGCGCATCACTGGCCGCGCGGCGGTCCGATTGGGCCACCGCCAGCACCACGCCGGCCATTAGCCCGATGACCAATCCTAGTATAAATCCGCGCATCCCGGTTTCCTTAGGCGGCGGCTACGCTGCGGGCGCCGCCCGGCCCTACTCAGCAGCGGAGCCGATGGCTTGGTCATCGGTCCCAAGCGCCGGCATAATTTTGTCGGCAAAATTGCCGAGGGTTTCGGGCGTGCCGGTGGCCAGCATCAGCACATATTCGACGCCGAATTCCTTCAATTCCAAAAGCCGTTCGATCACTTGGTTTGGCTCGCCGATGATCGCCGCATCGTCAGGTGCCTGGCCGCTTTCGGCGTAGGAGGCCGGCTGTTCGGGTAGCCCCGGCAGACGCCCGAAGCGGTCCATGGCGCCAACTCGATTGGCGCGGGCTTCGGTGGCCTCGTCGGTTTCGCGGCTAGAGCCGGTCATGACCACGGCGCGGGTCAAGCCCAACTGCATGGGATCGTAGGTGCGCCCGGCCGCTTCGCAGGCCGCCCGGAAATTCGCCACCCGCTCGCGGGTCAGACCGAAATCGCCATATTGATCCAGCAACACATTGAAGCCAGCGCCCGCCACCCGGGCGATGGAGGCCGGCGTGCCGGCCCCGGTCCAGATCGGCGGATAGGGTTTTTGCACCGGTTCGGGCTCGACAATGATGTCTTCGAAATTCCAAAGATCGCTGTGATAGGAGAAACGCTCGCGCGATTGCCAGGCCTTGAACATGATTTCGAGCGCTTCTTCATAGCGCGCCTGGGCTTCTTCCTTAGGGATGCAGAAACCCTTGAATTCGATATCCCGGTAGCCCTTGCCGACGCCGAAATCGAGGCGCCCATTTGACAGCAAATCCAAGGTCGCCACTTCTTCGGCGAGCAGCACCGGATTGTGCCACGGCAACACGGTGACGGCGGTGCCGAGCCGGATATTGGTGGTCTTGGCGGCCAGATAGGTCAAGAAGTTGAGCGACGCGGAAACCTGGCCGATGCCTGAAAAATGATGCTCGACAATAAAAATACCGGCATAGCCGAACCGGTCGGCGGCGCTCACATAATCGATGAATTTGCCGTAGGACGCGCTGTCGGCGGTTTCGCCCCGGCGTACGGCGCCTCCGAATAAACCAAACTTCATGCCGGCAATTCCCCCTGGCTGGGCATTGGCGGGCAGTATTCCAAAGCGGACAGAACCTGTCCAACGGGAACTTGCCGTTTGGGCCGGTATTGGCTCACGGCGCGCCCGAGAAATCTTCCTGGCGGAGATCGGTGCGCCCGGCGATCATATCCAAAAGCCCAGCCGCGTCCTTGGCCTTGACCAGATCGCGGGACAATTCCTTGTAACGCCCACGAAACTGGCCGCGGGCGTTGATCGGGCAGACCATCAGGCAAAGCTTGCAGCCGAACAATTTGTGGAAAAAGGGCTCACAGGCGGGCGTATCCACATGCCAGCGAAGAACGCCGTTGACCGCTTTCTTGTCCGGCTTGATGGCATCGCCGGGGCAAAAGCGGGTGCACATCTGGCAGTTGGCGCACACCTCGTCGAGGCCGAAATCACCGGGGCCGTCGGCCTTGAGCGGCATATCGGTGGTCACGCATCCCAGGCGGAACGACGAGCCCAACTTCGGCGATATCATCGAGCCGTGCTTGCCCAACTCGCCGATGCCAGCCAAATAGGCCAGCGCCGGCATCGGCACGTCGCCTTCGTTGGGCTGCATGCGGGCGGAGTAGCCGAACGAAGCAATGCGGTGGGCGATGCGAACGCCAAGCTCATCCAGATGATGATAGACCCGGTGTACCTCGGCCTGGGAATTGGGGCCGATGTCGATCATATAGTCATATTCCATGGACATGGCGAAAACGATGGCGCGTCGGTGGCCCAGATCGCCGGCCTGAGTAAAAACCAGTTCTGGCGGCACCTCGGCGATGCCCACATCGTCGGCGCCCATTTCGCCCACCAGTTGCTTGAATTCTTGGGCCAAGGTTTCGAAATCATCGATCTCGGCCCGGTTCGGATTGACGGTTGGCTCCCGGTCCGGCCACAAAATGTTCTGCCGGATAAAAACGCTGCGCCGGGCCGACGGCGGCATGCGCTTGGAAAACTTCGCCGCCCGGTCCCGGTCCGAGCCGCCAACCCGGTTCCGGGTCGGGCGCGTGGCGTTAGTGAGATCCATTGTGCCCATGATCTTTTTCTCCTTCGTTTGGTACGAAGCCTATCCGATGACACCCACGGGTCAAGGGAGCACGAAGCCCTATAAATCTATGCACTGTGTGCATATCGGATGCGACATATTTCGCCAAAATCCACCATACCGGTTCATTACTATTCCTTACGGTTTATAACTGTTCCTTACGCTTTTTAAACGCCTCTGAGCCCTATTCCCGGCATGATCCGGCCCGATAATAGCCTCCAGCCTCGCTTGCACCGCATGGGTGCGCAGCGGGCCGATATCCGCCCGCACCCATTTGATCATCCGAAAAAAGTGGCCATTATTGATATAGAACATAATTGGAACAAATCAAGGGGCACCGGTGAGGCATTGGGCGTCCGCAGACCAACCGGCAAGAATCCTCTTTCCCGCAAGGCTGCTGTCAGGAGATTGCGTCCGACGCAACTTGCTCTAGAATGTCGCCAACTAAACCGCCCTCGGGGAGGATCATGGCGGATCGGGAGTTTCAACGGAGGCTTTCTGCAGTTATTGCCGCAGATGTGGTCGGGTATACACGCCTTATGGAGGCCGATACTGACGGTACGGTCGGCGCTTGGCATGATGCCCGCGAGGACGTTATCAAGCCATGCGTCGCCGATCATTCCGGCAACATCGTCAAACTGACCGGCGATGGATTTTTGGTCGAGTTCCCCACGGTTCAAGATGCGGTTAACTGCGCCATAACCATGCAAAAGGGTTTGGCGCCCAGCAGCCTCGACTTCCGCATGGGAATAAACCTGGGCGACATTGTTGATGACGGCGAAGACATCCACGGCGAGGGCGTCAATGTAGCGGCACGGCTGGAAGGTTTGGCAGAGCCCGGTGGTATCGTCATTTCTGGCGGGGTCTATGATCAAGTCAAAAACCGCATCAACGCAGATTACGAGGACATAGGTCCGCAGGAGGTCAAAAATGTCACGGACCCAGTTCAGGCCTATAGGGTGACGATCGAAGCTGTTTCAGTGTCGACAAGCCGGATCGCCGCCGCGACCGACAAACCTTCCATCGCCGTTTTGCCCTTCGACAACCTGTCGGGTGATCCGGAGCAGGAGTATTTCTCCGACGGTATTACCGAAGACATTATCACTGGGTTAAGTCGCATCCGGCAGTTTTTCGTCATCGCCCGCAACACGACTTTCACCTTCAAGGGACAGGCGGTGGACGTGCAGGCCATCGCATCCGAATTGGGCGTACGGTACGTATTGGAAGGCAGCGTGCGCAAGGCCGCCAATAGGGTGCGCATCACTGCCCAATTGATAGATGGTGAAAGCGGGAACCACATCTGGGCAGACCGCTATGACCGAGAACTCGAAGACATATTCGAAGTCCAGGACGAAATTACGCAGACCGTGGTTGGCGCATTGGGACCCGAACTTAGCCGGGCCGAGCAAGAGCGCGCCCGCCTCAAGGCGCCGGACAATCTGGGCGCGTGGGATTTATGTCAACGCGGGTTATGGTGCATGTGGCGGTACGATAAGGATGATATCGCCGAAGCCCGCCGGCAGTTTCAACAGGCAACGGACCTCGATCCAAACCTTTCTTTGGCCTATGCCGCCCATGCCTACACGCACCTTCAGGACATGTTTCAAGGTTTCAACGATGACCGTACAGCGGCTCTTGATAATGCAATGCAACTGGCCAATCAGGCGCTTGGAATTGATGATCGCGAATCCTTCGCCTATCTGATTAGGGCGATTATTAACCTATTTCGGCGTGACCATTCGGCGGCCCGCAATGACATAAAATCTGCGCTTGAAATCAATTCAAGTGATGCAATGGCCCATATGGTTCTTGGCCTATCTTACATCTGGTGCAATGAGCTGGAAGGCGCGCTCAAATATTTGGATGATGCCGAGCGGCTTAGTCCCAAGGATCCAGCATTATGGCTAAGCTTGATAGGACGCACGCTAAATTGTTTGATTGAGGAAAGGTTCGAAGACGCCGATGCGGCTGGGAAGCGTGCCATTGCCGTACCCAACGCACCGCTAATAGCCCGCTTCATTCACGCCGCCTGCCTCGGCCATTTGGGCCGGACCGTAGAGGCACAGGATGCAATCGAAACTTTGATCTCTTTAAACCCCAAATTTTCGATAAAAAATGTCGATAGGATATTACCGACAAATGAGCGGCACGTTCGTGCGGTAATCTTAGAAGGGTTACAAAAAGCTGGCGCACCGGAAGGTTAACGCCCCCCCTCACGCCAGGAACAAACTCACCGCGAAGACCGCGGCGATGACGCCGGCCACGTCGGCGCTTAGCCCGGCGATCAGGGCATGGCGGATGCGGCGTATCTGGACGGCGCCGAAATAGACGGCGATTTGAATATGGAATTATAATGGCGGGATGAAACCTTATCGGCGAAAGCTATCAAGGCCGGGTTGAAGACCGAGGGGGATTTAGTAGCGGCAATCTATTCGGCTCCAGTTTTCACCTGCCTGAATAATTCAAGGATTTGGAAATGAGACAAAACGAGAAAATATTTTCCCAAATGTATGATGGCACACTAAATTGGGGAAGTGACCAATCAGAATCGGGGCCCGGATCAACCCTTGAAGCCACCGCCCCTATTAGAGAAAACTTACAATTCATATTGAAGATATTACCGATTGAAACCTTCTGTGATCTGCCGTGCGGTGATTTTAACTTTATGACGAATGTCGACTTCGGAAATGTGAAATATATTGGATGCGATGTTGTTAAATCTCTAATCGAAAAAAATCAGGAAATTTATGGCAACAAAAACAGAGAATTTTTGCATATCGATATAGTTAATGAGCCATGCCCAAACGCAGATTTGGTTTTTTGTAAGGATCTGTTTATCCATCTATCAAATGACGACATTAAGAAAGCGATCAACAATATTAGAAATAGCCAGGCAAAATATTTCATGTCTAGTACAGCCTTTTTGCCAAAAGTTATAATGCCCGGAAGAAAAATTGGGGCCATAGAATTGCCGGATACCAATGTGGACGTGCCACCCGATGCAAGGCATGGATACCTTATCGGAGACAGAATAATAAATTTATTCGCATCCCCATTTGGTCTCCCCGACCCGATATATTTGGTGGGCTCAGTAAACCATTTTCAAATAATGGCACTTTGGAAAATTGAAGATCTACCGGACTTTGAATCGCCTGAATAGGAATATGTATCGAGTCCAAATTTTCAATATTATGATATTCAGAATGGCAAATCCCAACGCATTTAACGAGCCACAAATGTCTGCTGTTGGGCCAAAACCGGGTATCCCACTGGATCGAAACTAGGTTCCACCCTAACTCCCAAAAGCGGTCATTCAGCGGTAGCCATGCGGGCGGGCCGGGTTATATCTCCTCACGCCAGGAACAAACTCACCGCGAAGACGGCGGCGATGACGCCGGCGACGTCTGCCGAGAGCCCGGCGATCAGGGCATGGCGGATGCGGCGTACCTGGACGGCGCCGAAATAGACGGCGAGCACATAAAATGTGGTCTCGGTGGAACCTTGCAGAGTGCTGACCAGATAGCCGGCGTAACTGTCCGGCCCGATCGCCTGATCGTTGATGATCGAGGCCAGGATGCCATAGGCGCCGGAACCCGAAAGCGGGCGCAGCAGCGCCATGGGCAAAGCCTCGGCCGGCAAGCCTAAGGGTTCGGTCAGAAGCGAAAGAGGCCGGATCAGCATCTCCATGGCGCCCGATGCCCGGAACATGCCGACGGCCACCAGGATGGCGACCAGATAGGGAATGATGCGCAAGGCAACCTGAAAGCCGTCCTTGGCCCCCTCGACAAAAGACTCGTACACCCGCACCCGGCGCGAAAAGCCGAAGCCGAGCAGGGACACCAGAATCCCCGGAATGATCCAGGGGGCGATCTGGCGACCATAAAGGACGGTCACCGGGATCAGCCCCAGAATGCCTGCCAGCACCAGATAGGACAGCCAGGCCGGATAGGGCCGATCGGCGCCTTCGGTATCCAGATCGTCATTGGCGGCGGCGCCTGTGTCGAGCGCATCGCCCGTGATGGAAGCCTCGGTCTCATCCGCCGGCAACGCGTCGTTCGGGTTCGGAAGCCAAAGGCGCTGGCACAGCTTGGCGACGATGATGGCGATGGCGGTGGAACAGACGGTGGCAAACAGGGTTGTGGGCACAATGCCCGCCGGGTCGGTCGACCCGGCGGCGGCGCGGAGCGCGATCACCCCAGTCGGCAACAATGTGACGGACGAGGTATTGATGGCCAGGAACAGAACCATGGCGTTGCTGGCGGTGCCCTTGACCGGGTTCAATTTGTCCAGCTCCTGCATGGCGCGGATGCCGAACGGGGTCGCCGCGTTGCCGAGGCCGAGCACATTGGCCGACATGTTGAGGATCATGGCGCCCATGGCCGGATGGTCGGGGGGAACGTCCGGGAACAGGCGCTGCATCAGCGGGCGCACCAGCCGGGCGATGATGACCAGCAATCCGCCTGCCTCGGCCACCTTCATCAGCCCCAGAAATAGCGCCATCACGCCGATCAGCCCCAAGGCCAATGTGACCGAGCTTTCCGCCGAGTTGATGACGGCGGCGGCCAGAATTTCCATGGGCGATTTGCCGTCGCCGGCGGGCAGCGCCCAATTGATCTGGCGCACCCCGGCGGTCACGAAGGCAATGGCGACGATGGCAAAGAAGATGATGTTCATGGAACGCGCGCGCCCACTCGTAGACCGAACTGAAATTCCGGTCTACAGCGAGTCGCGTTTGGATGCGAGTCCCGGTTTTAAAGGCCTAGTAGCGGCCCTTGGGCGCCGCCGGGTCTTCCATCTTGAAGCCCATGGCATCTTCGTAGGCTTCTTTGACGTCGTCCGGCTGGCCGTAGTGGAACGGGAAAGATTTCGACGAGACCCGGCGCGGGGCGGCGGACGGATCGGATTCGGACAATTCTTTTTCGGAAAAGCCGTTGATGAAATTTTCCTTGCCGACGATGGGCAGATCGATGCGTTTGTTCACCTCTTCGTCGCGAACGATGGCCTTGGGATCGGAGTTGGCGCTCTTTTCGAGGGCATCCATATCGTCGAAGAAACGCTTGCGAATCATGGCGATGCCCTTGTCGCTTTTGCCAAGATTTTCCTGGGAGCGTTCGGCGAATGTGCCCTGGCCGACCCAGGCGATGATATCCTGGTTCATGATATGGCTGGATATCCAGCGCCCGGTTTTCTCGTCCTTGATCGGGCTCACCCAATGGGGAATGCGCTTTTGCACGTAAGGTTCGCGCTCCTTCGGCACCCGGTTGAAGAACCAGCCGACGCTCAGCGTGTTCTCGTCATCCACCGGCACCCGCCATTCAAAATGGCCGCCGGTGAACAGAGCGTAAGGCCATAGGCATACCCGCCCGACAGTCCACAAGGGATCGTTCTTGTCGGCGCCTTCGCGTATCCGGTGGTAGGTGAAGCCATGCTCGAACTCACCGAAATCCACTTCCAGATGCTTGGCCGCGTAAGGCCCCTCGTCACCCTTCAGCCGCTTACTCCAATTGTCGTGCATCCATTCGAAATGGACCGGATCGATTGAATTTTCCTGGCATTGGAACCAGTTGCAATCGATGTCGGCAAAGACAATCTGGGCGAAACCGTTTTCCCACAAAAACGGCTCGTAATTGGGCAGCAGCGGCGCCGGTAAGGGACCCATATAGGCCCAGAGGAGGCCGGCCATGGCCTGCACCTGATAGGCCTTGATCTTGACCTGGGAGCGCAGCTTGCCCTCGGGATCGATGGTATCTTCGTAAGGCTGATGGATGCAGGTACCGTCCTGGTCAAACAGCCAGCCATGGTAATTGCAGCGCAGCCCGCATTCCTCGACATAGCCGTAAGATAAATCGGCGCGGCGGTGCGGGCAGTGGCGGTCAACAAGGCCGTAAGTGCCGCTCAAATCCTTATAGAGGGTCAAATCCTCGCCCAAAAGCCGGATCGGCTTGGTAGCCGTGTCTTCCAATTGGGTCTCGGCGGCAAACGGGTGCCAATAGCGGCGCAGCAACTCGCCCATGGGTTTACCCGGACCCACTTCCATTAATTTGCGGCTTCTGGCTTCTTCGAGCATTGGAACTTCCTTCATCAACTTCGCGGCGGCCTATTTACCACACGAGACCAGATGCAAAGCAACCCAATTTAACATGGAAAATTTCAGGCCGAACCGGAACCTTGACCAGACCGGCCTGGACCGACAAGGTTCCCCGACCATAAATCTGGGGGCATTATCCATGCGCTATCTGCAACGGGGATTGATCGAGCACAACAAGGACAAGGCGGCGCAAGGCTACACCCTTTACGTTCCGCAGTTCCATCCCCACGCCTTGTTGATCGGTATGGACGGCGAGGTGGTGCATCAATGGGACCTGCCGGGCCAGCCGGGCAATTACGGATACCTTCTGGACAACGGCAATCTTCTGGTCGCCACCTGGTCCGGCGGCGGCCCGGACGGGTTTGCCGCCAGGGGCGGGCTGATCCAGGAGATCGACTGGGACGGCAATGTGGTCTTCGAATACCGCGATGAATTCCAGCATCACGATTTCCGCCGGACCACGAGCGGCAACACGATCTATTTGGGCTGGGAAGTTCTCCCCGATGAAGCCGCCGCCGCCGTTCAAGGCGGCCAGCCCGGCACAGAAACCGAGGCCGGCATCTGGGGCGATTATATCCGCGAAGTGGACGCTGGCGGCAACACGGCGTGGGAGTGGCATGCCTATGATCATCTGGATTTCGGCGCCTACCCGCTGCATCCGCAAAGCAACCGGCGCGAATATGCCCACGCCAATACGGTGCGGCCTTTGGACGACGGCAACGTGCTGGTCTGTTACCGTCATATCGATGTATTGGCGGTGATCGAGCGGGCTACCGGCAAATATGCCTGGGAGCGCCACGACGCCGATTGGGGCGGCCCCCACGATGCGCAGGTGCTGGATAACGGCAACATGATGGTCTTCGCCAACCGGGGCGGGCGCATACCGCGGGGCTCCAAGATTATCGAGTTCGATATGCAATCGGGCGATACGGTCTGGGAATATAAGGGCAATCCGACGCACAGCTTCGACAGCCACTATATCAGCGGCTGTCAGCGCTTGTGGAACGGCAACACGCTGATCTGCGAGGGGCTCTGGGGCCGCTTATTCGAAGTCACCGAAGCGGGCGAGTTGGTCTGGGAATTCATCAACCCGATCACCATTGCCCGCGAGATGGGGCCAACGGCAGGCGATGTGAGCACCGTTTTCCGCGCCTACCGCTATGCCCCGGACGGCCCCGAAATCAGGGGCCGACTGGCCTAGGTTCTAGTCGCGCCGCTCCAATCCGGCGGCGGCGCGCCCGGCGATGGGCCGCGCCCAAAACCAGATCAAGACTGCCAATATGGCTCCGATACCGACTGTGATCTGCAATCCGGTTTCCGATGCGACCAAACCCATCACCAGCGCGCCGACCGAGGGCAGGCCGAACGACGCCGCCAAATACAGGCTCAGCACCCGCGCCCGGTATTCCGGCTCCACCACGTTTTGCACCAGGGCCTGAGACGAGATGCCGCCGGCCAGCAGGAAAAAACCGACGGCGACCATGGCGACGACACCGACCCAGAATATTTGCGTCGCTGCAAAGACAATAAGCGCGATGGCGGTCACCAAAAAGGCCCACACCGTCATCCGGGTCAGCCCGGTGGTTTCGCCGCGCCGGGCCAGCCATAGCCCTGAGATCGCGGCGCCAAAACCTAAGGACGACAACAGCGTTGACAATCCGCCCGGCCCGCGCCCGAACACCTCCACCGCAAAACCGGGCAACAGCTCGATCACCGGACGGATCAGGAACGTCGTTGCCAGTATCATGATCAGGATGATGCGGATGCCGGGATGCAAGGCCATATACCGCAAGGCGTCCCAGATCTCGCCGAACATATGGCGGTGCACCTGTCCGGCCCTTGGATTGGGCACTTCGGGAATGCGAATGAGGACAAGAACAAAGATCGCGTAGCTGATGACATTGAAGGCTATGGCGGTCGCCACATTGGTCCAGATGATCAGCCCGCCGGCGATGGCCGGGCCGATCAGGCGGGCCAGATTGAAGGTCGCGGTGTTGAGGGCAACGGCCGCCGAAAGGTCTTCGCGCGGCACCAAATTGTTGATGATGGTGATCCGCGATGGCCCCGAGCCCGCCTCCAACGTGCCAATCAGGGCCGATAAAATCACAATGGCCATAATGTTGATCTGATCGATGACGATCAGCCCGGCGAACAGGGCGGCGGTTATGCCCGATCCGAAGGCGGTTACGCGCATCAGCCGCACCAGGCCGATGCGGTCGGCGAAGACGCCGGCGAAGATGGGGACGACCGCCGTCGGGAACAAATCGGCGAAGGCAACAACGCCGAGCCAGGCTTCCGATGCGGTCAGCTCCCAGGTAAGCCAGCCAACGGCGACCCGGTGCGCCCAGCGCCCTGCGTTGGAAATAGCATTGCCGGCCCAAAAATTCCGGTAGCCGGGCGTGGCGAGCGCCCGGGCGATGCCGCCAAATAGGAATGATATGCTCATGAGATGTAAAGGCTAACCAATCGGCGAAAGCGGAACAAACCCAACAGCAAACTTATGTGTATTAATGTGTATCCAATTTTACTTGCCAGATAATTATGTGTATAATACACACTATGGATAGCAGAAATGTCATTCGCGGGATTGAAGCAGACGGCTGGTATGAAGTTGCCCAAAAGGGATCGCACAAACAGTTTAAACATCCAACCAAACCAGGGCGCGTCACCGTTCCTTCCCCAAAAAAGGATATCCCCTTAGGAACGTTAAGAAGCATAGAAAGACAAGCTGGAATTAAGTTTTGAGTATTGCGCCACAGCCACAAGGGCCAAAAAAAATATATAGGAGTGTCCAAAATGTCTGATTTTATTGCCCTTCTCCGCAAGGATACGGGAAGCGATTTTGGTGTGGAATTTCCCGACTTTCCAGGATGTATCACCGCAGGTTCCAATTTAGATGAAGCCAAGGACATGGCGATTGAGGCTTTGACCTTACACATTGAAGGCATGCTTGAAGATGGTATTTCATTGCCGGGCCCTTCGTCTCTGGAAACCATTATGGCGGATTCCCAAAATTCCGATACCGTGGCATTTTTGGTCCACATCCCCTTCGCCAAGGAAAAGGCAGTTCGGGTTAATGTTACATTCCCTGAATCAATTCTGCATAGGATCGACGCCAAAGCCAAAGAGCGCGGCGAGACCCGCTCAGGTTTTTTGAAAGATGCGGCGGTTAAAGAATTGGAAATCAGCTAATACCATCCGGGCTATCCCGATAAGTTTGTGCACGGCGTCCAAAGCCGCTTTTGATTGCGCCCGGCTTTGCTTCGTGGCTAAATCTGTGCCGAAGCAATTTGCAAAATTATCAGGGGATTGGGTAGTCAATCATGGATGCCAGCACAAAAACCGGCGAGACGGTCGCCGAAGCTTATCTTACCGCCCTTTATGATCAGGGCGTTCGCCACGTCTTCGCCAACGGCGGCACCGACTTTGCGCCGATCATCGAGGCCTTGCTGCAAACCAGCGATGCCGGCCGCAAGGTGCCCAATTTTGTCACTGTGCCACATGAAAATGTCGCCATGGCGATGGCGTCGGGGTACTACAACGTCACCGGAACGCCCGCCGCCGTCATGGTCCATGTGACCGTCGGCACCGCCAATGCGCTGTGCGGGATCATGAATTCCTACCGGGGCCGTATCCCCATCCTACTGGCCGCCGGGCGCACGCCGCTGACCGAAACCGGCCATGCGGGATCCCGCGATATCGGCATCCACTGGAGTCAGGAAACCTTCGATCAAGCCTCCATGTTGCGCGATTACGTTAAATGGGATTACGAGCTGCGCGCCGGACAGCCGGTCGGCACCATCGTCGGGCGCGCCCTCGACATCGCCATGACCGAGCCCAAGGGGCCGGTGTATATGACCCTGCCGCGCGAGGTTCTGGGCGGAGAAAATTTGGATGCGGGGCCGAAGCGCCGGGACCGGGCATTGGGCGCAACGCCGCCGGCGCCGTCCTTAGATGCGGTCGAGCGGGCCGCCGATATGATCGCGGCGGCGACGCGTCCGCTAATCATCGGCGGTTATGCGGACGGCTCGGCGGAGGCATTTTTCGCGCTCGCCGATCTGGCCGAAACCCACGCCATCGCGGTGGCGCAGGTCATGGGGGGCTCCACCTTGCCCTCGTCCAGCCCGATGAACCTCGGCATGGTCAGCCCGGAATTGTTCGATTGGGCCGATTGCATCATCGTCCTGGAAGCGCCGGTTCCCTGGATACCGAAGACCGCGGGTCCAAAGCCGGATGCCAAACAAATCCATATCGGCTCGGACCCCTTGTTCTCCACCTATCCGCACCGAGGCTATGAGATGGATTTGTCCATTACCGGCACGGCCGAACAGACGGTGCCGCTTTTGAATGAAATTCTCGCCACAAAGCTCGGCAAGAAATCGGACGCCGTTGAAAAAAGGCGTGCCGAAATATTGGATATGCGGCAAAAAACCGAAGACGCCAGGGCCAAAATATTGAGCCAAGCACAAAGTTCCACGCCTATTCATCCGGGTTGGATCGCCAAATGCATCAACGATGTCAAATCCGCCGATACCATCATCGCCAACGAATTGGGCGTGCCAGGCGCCTTTCTTGATCTGGATCAGCCCGGTTGCCTATTGGGCGGCGGCGGTAGCGCCGGCGGGCTCGGCTCGTCCATCGGCGCCGGGCTTGGCGCCAAGCTGGGGGCGCCGGACCGCCAGGTGATCACCACCGTCGGCGATGGCTCCTACATGTTCAACGTGCCCACGGCCTGTCATTTCGTGGCGCGCGCCGAGAACCTGCCGACCCTGACCATCATCAACAACAATTCCGAATGGTATGCGGTCAGGCGCGCCACCACGGTCATGTACCCCGAAGGCCGCGCCGCCAAATCCAACACCCTGCCGGTGGTCAATCTGGCGCCCTCGCCGAACTACGAGAAGATCGTCGAATCCGTGGATGGTTATGGCGAAAAGGTAGAAGACCCGGCCAAACTGCCGGCCGCCATGGAGCGGGCCATGCAGGCGGTCGAAGACGGCAACCCGGCGGTGCTCAATGTTGTTACCCAGGCGGGCGGGCGCTAGTAGGAGCCGTCCAGGGCATCAAAACCGGAAGTCCATATTCCAATGCAGGTTGGGCGATCTAGCTACCGCTGACGGGCGGCTTCTAAGTGTACCGAGAGGGCGAACCCGTCCCTCTCCGTATTGGCTTACCCATTTGAATCATCTAAAGGTTGGTTTACAAGTAAGCTAAAAAATGCGTTTAAACTTGGTAAGCAACATGTACTAGAGAAAGTAGTGTAATGGGATCAGGATCAACACGACCAAACAATGCCGATGACAAAATGATAGCGGCTATGGAGCGCGGTGATCAAGACGATTTTAAAGATCGTAAACCACCTAAAAATCCGGATAACAAACTCATCAAAGAAAAAGAAGCAAGAGCAGAAAAATCACAGAAAAAAGCCGCAGGATTGAAAGCATTGAGATTGGCTGCTGAAAAAGAAGCCAACGAAAAATAGCCCCCGAAAGGCTTTGTCAGACCAAATTGGTATGCCTCTGTTGCGAACGCACAGAAATTCGGGAAGCTGCGTGGGCCAAGGATGGACGGCGGATGTCCGTGCCTCCGCGAGGCCGGGCTCATTCTGATATTCCGTATGGGCCCAGGACTTCTAGCTAAACAAACGTGATTACCCAGGCAGGCGGGCGCTAACGGGTCTCGCCCGCACGGGGCAGGATTCCTAGGGCTGGATCTCCTGTTAGTGGCTACATCGACCGGTTGAGGTGGCAGCCCACAAGCGGACATTGGCCTAAGTTAACTCAGCCGTCATAACATGTTTGACGAAGATCAAAGACCGACCAGCTTCTCTCCACTAGAGACCAGTTACAGGTTCCGAAATCCTTATATGTGGAGAGGACCATAGCCATGTCTACACATCCGAGACTTCACGCCTTTAATTTTGACAAATGGGTTGGTGACAATGGCGAACGGTTGCGGCCGCCGGTTAACAATCAGCTTATTCATACCGATACCGACATGATTGTCATGGCCGTTGGCGGTCCGAACACGCGGGTTGATTTTCACGACGACCCGGTCGAGGAATGGTTCCATCAGGTCAAGGGCGACATGATGCTGAAGATCGCCGATGAAGGCGGAATTTATGATATCCCGATCCGCGAGGGCGAGGTCTTTATGTTGCCGCCCCATACCATTCATGCACCCCAGCGGCCGCAGGAAGGTTCTATCGGCATCGTTGTCGAGGCACCGCGCCAGGAAGGTATGCTCGAAGGGTTTGAGTGGTATTGCTTTGAATGCGAAACCCGCGTCCATCGGATCGAGGTGCCCCTTGGCGGCCCGCAAGGCATCGTCGATGCATTGCCGGTAATTTATAACGTTTTTTACGAAGATGAAGAGGCCCGCAAATGTCCCAATTGCGGCGCCGTGCATCCGGGTAAGGGCAGCGCGCCGGAAGGATGGGTCAAGCTGTAACGGAAAAACCCAGCCTCTAGTAACGCCCTAAGCCATGGCGCATATGGTGGTGATGACGTCAGCCTATGTTCTCGGCCCGCCCGTCTGTCGGTCCGGGATGGCAGCTTCCGGGGCCAAAGCGGATATAAGTTTTCCGCAATGTAACGGCAGCTCCTAGCCCAGGAGGCAGTATTGAATGCTCGGATCGATCGGGCCATATATGCCCTAATGCTCTTTGAGTGTGGATTGGATAATACCTGAATGAAATTAATTGTTCTCAACCTGCCTCGCGACGTCAGCGAAGAAGACTTGGCCAAATTATTTGAAGAATTTGGCCATCGAAAATTATAGCATGTCCAGTTTACCGAAACGCGTGCGCGAGCACTTGAAGGAGCTTGCCCGTCGCCGGGAAACGATTACCTATCGCGATTTGGCCAGGCGGCTTGAAGTCCAACCGCCCAACACCATCCATCAAGTGACAGAGGCGCTTGAAGTGCTCATGCGGGAGGATCATGCAACGGCGGCGCCATTTCTGGCCGCTCTGGTAATCAGCAAAGTACGGAAAGGGCTGCCTGCCCCGGGGTTTTTCTATGTTGCCCGGATGCTTGGCCGATTTAAGGGATTGGATACAGGCCCGGACACCCAGACCTATCATGCAAGCGAGCTCGAGAGCGTTTGTGATTATTGGGGCCGCGTACCAAACCAGTAGCCGTCATCGAACGCGCGTAACCACGTTGATGGTTTTCATAACATTTAGGCATCGGCAGATACGCCTTCGTTATACTCTCGGTGGCTAGCGGATCGCCGGTACCGTGAACGCAGATCTCCATGTATGCGGTTGCGTTCCCCAGCGAAGGGCCATATCTAAGTGCGGATCCAAGCTGAATTTCTCTGACATTGCGTCCCGACGAGCGGCGGCGATCAATTTATTAAAATAGGCATTCAATGTATCTGAGAAATTGGCAGCAAGAAGTTATCGATAAATTCCCGTCGATCATAAAACAGCACCGCCGATTTATTTTAAAAGCGCCCACCGGTGCAGGTAAGACCGTGCTTGCGAGCGAGCTTATCGAACGGTTCTACAAAGACAAAAAGATTGTCGTATTATGCCACCGGCTAGTGCTGTTAGAGCAACTCGAGCTGGCTCTGAGCGTCAAACATAATGTTCGCAAGTTAACCGTTTCCGATACGGGGCCGGCTTTCGATGGTTACGACATTTTGCTCTCAACCAACATGCGTGCAAAGGACGTCTTGGCCGATGCCATCCCAAAGGCAGACCTCATCATCGTCGATGAAGCACACCGGGTGTCGCCGAATGGACAGGGCTATAAACGGATTATCGACGACTTCACAGATAACGGTAAGCCGACGGCACAGTTTATCGGATTGACCGCTTCTCCCGAGCGCCGTACGGGCGATCAACGAGACCAGCTAAATTTGGCGTTTGATGCCATTATCGACTGCGCGAATATTGAAGACCTAATCACAGAAGGGGTTTTGGTTCAGCCTGTTTACCGAGCTCATTTTGTGCACGATCTCGATCTCGATACTATTGATATTAGTTCAGGTGATTTTCCCGTTGCAGCACTTGCCCCGGCAATTATCAAATCATCAATGATTGATTATGCGCTCTGGAGTTATAACGAAGAGCGTTTAAAGCTTTCTAAAAAACCTATCTCGGCTTGGTTTTGCGCGGATATTAGCGTTGCCGAAGCAACACTAGAGCGTATTCGCGAGTACGGCATCAAGGCCACGATCGTCACGGCAGGAACACCGATCAAGGAGCGAATGAGGCTATTGGCAAGCCACGAGAGTGGAGACATCGAGGCTATGGTTTCCGTGGGTGTGCTAGCTGAAGGTTGGGACAACCCTCACTGCAACATCATTGTACATCTTAGGCCCACTCTATCCAAAGTGCTGTGGGGGCAGTCAGTGGGTAGGGGGCTGAGGTCGGCGCCGGGCAAGGAAAAATGCATCGTCATTGATGTCAGTTCCAACTGGAGCACATTCGGCCCAGTGGAGAAATTGGAATGGAGTCTCTGGAGTCACCGGCGCTCATATATGCAATTCATGAACCGTTTTAACTGGATCGGCCAGCAACAGGATGGAGACAGTGACAACGAGGTTTATTTGCTCTGTAAAAACGAATTGCCGAACGGGACGCGGTGTTCGCTTATCTATAAGAAAAATGCATATGAGGACGACACCTGCCCCGTCTGCGGCACTTATGCCGCGATTGATATTTATAAAGACCAGAAGCTAGATAGTTCTCTCAATGAAAATAAATTGCACGAATTGTTTTTCGAGCGCGTACCCAAGGTCTATGGCGAGATGAATTTGCAGGTCTGGAACAGCCTTGGTCTATCTGCCTGGAAATCAGCGACAGCGAAAGAACAGGTGTTTCTTGCCTTCTGCTTAGCTTTTAAGGAAGTCTCGGGAGAGCCGACCCAGTCAGAATCAGATTATTGGGATATAGCCCTGGCGGCGGAAGCCCACATCCGCGCCTATCTCGTAAAAAACAAATTCCAGATTGTTAAACAGAAGGATTTTGACCTCTCAAATATTGCAGACGGAATGTTAGCCGGTACGGTTGTGCGGGCCCTTCGAGCAAATTACGGCATTTCACTGTGCGGAGAAGTATTCGAAAATCATACGAGCGCAGAATGCGAGCGCAAATACCAGAAGGCCATTAAAATTGCCGAACGACTTGCCATGATAGGCTGCTCGTCCCAGGACAATCTGCCCTATTTCAATGCGGCTGATTATATAGCCACTCTTTAGAGGGCCATGGCTTCGCCAGTAGATTAGGTGTTTGAAGCCATACCGTTTGGATCATGCCTAATTTTTTCCATCCCAGGCCCACGATAGAAATTTAAACGGCCTAACTGGTTTATTGGTAAATACTTTGCCGGTGCCCACAGCCCATTGACGGGCGCCGAAGGTATCTCGGTCCATTTGCAAGTTAAGCAATGGGAAGAAATTAATCTCGGCTGGCAATAAGTGGGGCGTGCGCTAGAGTGGCGCCATGATTAAACTCTCCGTACTCGACCTCGCTTACATCGGTGAAGGTTTCTCTCCAGCCGATGCGCTGACCAATGCACTTGATCTAGCGCAGCACGCCGAGGCTGCTGGCTTTACGCGCTTTTGGCTAGCGGAACACCACAACCTTGCTGGTATCGCCAGTGCCGCCACTGCCGTGTGTATCTGCCATGTCGCTGGCGGCACCGAAACGATCCGCGTCGGTGCTGGCGGCATTATGCTGCCCAACCATTCACCGATGGTGATCGCCGAGCAGTTTGGCACATTGGCGACCTTGTTCCCGGGCCGCATAGATCTTGGCCTGGGCCGGGCACCGGGCACTGATCAGCACACGCTGCAGGCGCTCCGGCGTGATCCGAGGTCGTCGGAATATTTCCCACAGGATGTGGTTGAACTGCAAACTTTGCTTGGCCCGCCGCAGGAAAGCCAATTGATCCACGCGATTCCTGGTGAGGGTACCAACGTGCCGCTGTGGATACTTGGCTCCAGCCTATATGGCGCCCAACTCGCGGCCATGCTCGGCTTACCCTATGCCTTCGCATCGCACTTCGCGCCTCAGGCGCTGAATGACGCGATATCTATCTACCGCGATCGGTTTGAACCTTCAGCGCAACTCACTAAGCCACACGTTATGGTCGGCTGTAATGTCATCGTCGCAGACACCGAGGACGAGGCGAGGAAGCTGTTCACCACGCCGCAACAACAGTCCACCCGCATGGTGCGTGGGACTCGCGGTCAGCTCCCGCCGCCAGTCGATGACATCGAGGGCTTCTGGTCGCCTCTGGAGAAGGAACAGGTGTCGTCGATGCTGGCCTGCTCTTTCTACGGCTCACCGACGACCATCAAGGAAAAACTAGCACCGCTGATCGAGGCCACTGGTGCAGACGAGCTGATGGTCGCGGCGGCAATCTGGGACCACAAGGCACGTGTGCGTTCCTTCGAGTTGCTAGCCCAGGCGATGGATTAGACCAGCGAACTCTTTCGGCATCTGTCATTCCTATCATTTCCGGGATCATTAGGAATACGCCTCAATAGATTGCGGCCCGGAACGCCGTAGGACCAAAAGGCTTCCTAAGCCAGAAGGCGACGTTGAATGCTCGGATCGATCAGGCTATTAAGCCTTAATTCTCCTTGAGTATGGATTGGATAATACCTGAATGAAATTAATTGTTCTCAACCTGCCTCGCGACCTCAGCGAGGAAGGTCTGGCTAAATTATTTGAAGAATTTGGCCAAATCAAAGCCTGTAACTTGGTACATGATGCGGAAACAGGAAATTCCAAAGGCTTTGGCTTTGTAGAAATGGCAGAACAGAACGAAGCCCTGGCCGCCATCAAAGAATTACATGGCCGCAAGATAAGCAAAAATAAAATCCGCGTAAAACCTGCTGACCAGCAAGCCTAATTCCTATAAAGCGACGGGCGGGCGCTAGCCCCAGATACGGCGGCGCTTCGGCGCCGGGTCTCGGGCGACCGAGATGAACGCCTCTTCGGGCCGGCGCCTTGTGCCGAAGACAATGATGGTCAGACCGGCGATCACCAGGAAATGCCCGCTGCCGAGAACCACATAGCCGAGGGCGCCTTCGATATCCGGCGAGATCAGGCGCACCAGGGCGGCGCCGAGAAAGGCTGTCGCCGTGCCGGCGATCCAAAATTTGCGTCTTTCGCCAAGCACCCGCTTCATCGCAGCAACGATACGTAAATGCCGGCGATGATCGCCGAGGTAATGACCCCCGATACGCTGGCGCCCATGGCCCAGGGCAGGATGATGGCGAACTTGTTGGCTTCGCGGGCTTCTTTCTGTGCCACCTTGGCCGTCGTCGGCAGGCAGGAGACGCCGGCGATCCCGATCACCGGATTGAAGGTCTTGCCGGAAATCCAATAGACCACATAGCCGCCGATGATGCCGCCGATACCGGACAACAAAAGCGCCGTGATGCCGAGGATCAAAAGCAGGATCACCTTCGGGTCAAGTATGGTGCTGGCTTCGAACAAAACCCCCAGCAGCAGCCCCAAAAAGAACGTCGCGCCGTACAGTACCGGGCCGCCGATGAATTCGATGAACGGTTTGACCCCGGATTCGCGGATGATGATGCCGAGGAAAAAGCCCATGAACAAAGGCGAGGCCACCGGAAACAGGAAGCTCAACAGGGTCGAGGTGATAACCGCGAAGGTGATTTTTTCGCCCTTGGAGATATTCGGAATGGACTTTGTCTCCATCACCAGACCGCGCAGGCGTTTCGGGATCATCAGGCGCACCAGATACGGATAGCCGGCATAGGCGAGGCTTAAGTATAGATAGGCAACGATGGTAATGGGCACGAACAGATCGCGGGCCAGAAGCAGCGAGGTGTACAGCACCATCGGCGCATCAGCGCTGCCGACCATGGCGATGGCCGCGGCCTCGTTGAGGGGCAGCCCTAAGGCCACCGCGATGGGGAAGGTCAGCACCGTGCCCAATTCCGCAAAGATGGCGATAATCATGCAGCGCATGGGCGATATCAGCATATAGCCGATATCCGACAACACGCCGATGCCAAAAAATATCAACACCGCGATGAGGCCGTTGGAGAAGGAAAATGTGTAGATGGGTTGCAGGAAATTGATCTGCAAAGCGTCCATCAACTGGGCCGGATCACTGGCGATGGGATCGAGGAACAGGGTTCCCGTTTTGGTCGCCGACAACGCAAGGACGCCGGCATTAACCGAGGACATGCCGAAGCCCATGGGGATCATGATCAGCGGCTCCAAGGTTCCCTTGACGCCGAGATAGACGAAGGTAATGCCGAGGATGATCAACGCCACCCGGGCGAAGGCGATCAACGGCTCCGCCGCCAACAGCGTAGCAAGGCCTTGAAATATTTGTAGAAACTCTATTTCGGGCATGATCAGGCGGACCCTTCCGAGGCCGTTTTATCGTCCTCGGTACCCTCGGCGGCTGCAGCGCGGGCTTTCTGAGCCTGCACGGCGGCGAACAGCAATTTGAGTATCCAGGCAACGATCAGCGACAGCACTGCCGCCAGTCCATAAATAAAAAACATCAATTTGACCGCACCCCAAACCGCCTCCATGTCCGTCTCCTTAAATAAGCGTGGCGAGGCTAATCCAATATGATCAGAACGGCGTTGGCTTCGACCGCATCATCGACGGCGACCTTGATCTCGGTGACCTTGCCATCGACAGGAGCATAAATCGGATTTTCCATTTTCATGGCTTCGAGAATGAGCAGCTCATCTTCGGCCTTCACATCGTCGCCAACCGCGACCGAGATTTCATAAATATTGCCCGACATGGGGGCGGTGACTTCAGTACTCATGGAAACAATTCCTTCTCATGAACCGGATCAGCCCCTGATGGCGCGGGGCAGAAGCATCTGGTGAACCGGCGTGATCGATTTGGGATTCTGATAATTGGCACCAGCAAAGGCTTCCATATAGCCGCGCAGGCGGCTTAAGGAAACTATTTCATCGACAAAGCCCATTTTGGCGCCATAGGCGGGCTCCGATTTCGCCCGATAATCATCGATCATCTGGTTCATCTTGTCCACGACCGGCTGGATGTCGCGGCCCTCATCGTCTTCTTTTACCAGCCGCCTGGCATACGACGCCGCCGCCGCGGTCTCGCCGTGCATGACGCAAATCTCGGTCAGCGGCGTGCCCAGGGTAAAGGCGTTGTTGTTGTTGGCCTGCGGGCCGCACATGATGTAATGGGCCGCCGCCTGACCTTTGCGCAAGATCACGCACATCATGGGAATATCGGTCTGCTCGATGGAATAGACCAGCGACTGGCCGAGGGCCAACAGCTCGGCCTCCTCGGCGGCGTCGCCCACATCGATGCCGGTGGTGTCCTGCAGCCAGATGATGGGCAGATTGTCGCGCCCACAAAGGGTGACAAACTCGCTTTGCTTGATCAGCCCTTGCCGGTAATGCTTGCCGCCGACACCGGGATATTCACCGTCCGCATAATCGGGGTAATCGGCGATGATGCCTTGGTTGTTGCCGATGACGGCGACGGGAAATCCATCCATCTTGGCGATGCCGGTAAAAACTTCCGGGCCGTAATCGGGCCGGTATTCCATGAATTCCGAATTGTCCATCAGCCGCGCCAATATCTGCATGGCATCGTAAGGGCGCTTCTGGTTGGCAGGCAGGATCAGGGTGATATCTTCCAACGGATATTTGGGCTGGGCCGGCTCGGCAACCCGGAACATGGCCGCATCGAACGCCGGCATCATGCGCATATAATCCTTAATACCGTCGAGGACGCCTTCTTCGGTCTCGTGCACTTCGCGAAAATAGGCGGTCGCATCGAAGTGGGTCTCGGCCCGGCCCGGCGTTTTGCCATGGAACGACTTGGTACCTTCGATTAGCGCGCGGGCGCCTTCCAAATCGATCTCCCCTTTCGGGTTCATGCCGCCGACGATGCCGGCGCCGCCGACGGCAATATTGGCGCCCTCGTGGGCCAGCAGGATAGTCGGCGAGATGCCCTGATAGCCGCCGCCGGCCGGGTTGGTGCCATAGATGGCATTAAGGATCGGAATGCCCAGCTTGTTCAATTCCGCATGGCGGAAAAACGGCGCGCCCGAGGAGCGCCGGCCCGCATAGACGGTTTCCTGTTCCATCAGCTTCACGCCGGAACAATTGGTCAGCCAGACCAGCGGGATATTGAGCCGCTTGGCGAGGTCCGTGATCATCAGGATATTTTCCGCTTGGCCCGCGATCCAGGCGCCGGCCATGACTTTGTTATCGAAGCCGATGATCACTGCCCAGCGGCCTTCGATCTTGCCCATGCCGCTGACCACGCCGGTGCAGCCTTCTTCGTTTTCGGTGGGATTATAGAGGGAATGCAAAGGCTGCCAGGTGCCCGCATCGACCATGTAATCCAAGCGGTCATAGATGGTCATGGAGCCCCGGGAGCGCACCCGTTCGGCCGGAATGCCGGCCTCGTGCACGCGCGTCTCCTCGGCTTTGATGAGCGCTTCCTGCTCGGCGACCGCCTCCAAATTCTTAGCCCCCCGCTTGACCTCGGCCTCGCTCAATTCCTTGCCGATATCGGACATCTTCTCGAAGTAGGGACGCAACGGGGTCTGCTTTCTCGCCATGGAACTGATCCTAATGAAACGGGGCTTTGGGATGGGTGGTGGCGGCTAACGGTTCTGGGAATCGCCGAGGGATATACCGGAGATGATGAGCTTTTGGATATTGCTGGTGCCCTCGACGGCGCGCAAGGAATGGGCATCGCGCAAGAACCGCTCGGCCGGGTATTCGGTGGAGAAACCGTAGCTGCCGAATATCTTCATGGTATCGGACGCCGCGTGCACGGCGGCTTCGGATGCGAACAGCTTGGCTATGGAGGTTTCGTGTTGGTTGGGTAGGCCTTGATCTTTCAGCCAGGCGGCCCGGTAGACCAAAAGCCGCGCGGCCTCGTGTTCTGCTACCATGTCGGCGATCTGCGCCTGGACCATCTGGTAGGAGCCTATCTTCTGGCCGAATTGCTTGCGCTCGTTGGCGTAATTGATAGCCGCGTCGATAGCGCCGCCGGCGATGCCGATGGCGCCCGCCGCGCAGCCGATGCGCGTGTTGTTGAGCTGCCACATGCAGATCGGAAAGCCCTGATTGACCTCGCCGAGCACTGCGTCTTTCGGGATACGCGCGCCGTCGAAGGCAATCTCGCCGGTCGGCGCGCAATGCAAGCCAAGTTTCGTCTCAATCGCCGAGGTAACAACGCCCTCGGTTTCCTTCGGGTTGATGATGAAACAGGTTAGCCCCTTATGCTTGGCTTCCCGGTCGGTGACCGCATAAAGGAGGCCCCAGTCACCCACATGGGCGTTAGAAATCCACATCTTCTGGCCGTTCAGCTCCCAATGGTCGCCCTTATCGGTGGCCGTGGTGCCCATGGAAACCACGTCGGAGCCGGTATTGGGCTCTGTCATGGCGAAAAAACCCACCGCTTTGGTGGAAATCCAGTTCGGAATAAAGCGCTGCTTCTGCTCTTCGGTTCCGAAATGGTTGACGGTGACGGCGGGACCGATGTTCTGCATGTTGAATGGCAGCCGCCAGGAGCCGGAAACCTTGGCGATCTGTTCGGCGATGATTACCGATTCCAAAAACCCAAAGCCGTTGCCGCCGACCTCTTCGGGCAAGGCGCAGCCGAAAAAGCTAAGCGCACCCATCTTTTCGAGGATTTCCACGCGAAACCGGTGCTCTTTTTCGTCTTCTTCCAAGGTCGGCAGAATCTCGTTGGCGGCGAAATTCTTCGCCATGTCCTGCATCATCTGTTGTTCTTCGGTAAATCCGAAATGCATCTCGGGCTCCTAGTTTTCCCAAATTAGGTCATCAATAATCGGGCACGGCTATCACGCAGATACCGGCCCGGAAAATATATAGCGGACCGAACCATATCGGTAATTAACGCGGATCAAGAGATACTAATTTTTTAGGCCGGCTTATTCAATCGCCCGGGAACGGCTTAAGCGGGCGTAACGATCAGCCGTAAAGGGCCGGTAATCGCCGCGCCCGATAGACGTCCCAGCCCCTCCCCTGATCGCGCTCGTCGATGAACAGCTCGAACACCAGATGCGCATCGGCCCCACGGGTGACTTCGGCGATGCGGACCCAGCCTAGGCCGATCTTGGGATCATCGATCACCCGGCCATCTTCGTCCGACAACATGCCGCCAAAGCAAACCAGCACATTGTCGGTCGCCGTCAATTCCTCGGCGCCGCAGATAAATGGGCAGAAATAGCGTTTGTCTTCGTTGTCGCCATAAGACCATACCTGCCTGGCGGTCATGGCGTTTCCATCGACGGCGAATTCCACGGCGCGGCTGCAACTGTCCGCCGCCGCCTGCTTTTCGGCGAACGGCACCGCCTGGTTATTGGCATTGTCGAACAGCAAAATATTGCCCCGGGACGTGATGGTGGCGTTGTGCTGATGGTATTGCCAATCGAGATCGCCTTGGGGCGCCAACAAGTGGTCCGACCAGGGCGCGCGCCAGCTATCGTGGGTGCCCAATATCCAGACGATCTCGCTGTTACCCCGGCGAAACTTGACCACCGCGTCCTGATGGCGGGACGAAATGATGAAGCAGTCATCGGCGGGATCGAGAACCACCGAGTTTAGATGGCTCCAATCCTTGGAATTGGGGATGCCCTTGCGGATCCAATAGTCCGCCAGAGAGCCATAACAGATGCGTTCCGGATCCAAAATATCCAGCATGTGCCATTTGCCGACGATATCGCCGTTGCGCTGAAATTCGGTAACCACATCGCCGATCAGGGTCGCCGGGGCGCGGGGCGCGTCCGCATCGGTATCGCTGGTCCAATAATCATCGACATCCCGCGTCTCCACATTGAGGACGACGAAATTGCCGTTTTCAAGCTCCAGGATATCGTGATGAAAGGCCATCGCCTCGACCGGGATGGACGTGGCCGACACCTCGTAATCGCCGCGCTTGAGAGCATTGGCCGCGAACCATTGGCAAATGCGGTTGCCGAGCATGTCGATCTCGATAGCCCGGTGATCGAAGGTCAAGTAAATCAGGTTACCGCCGCGAAGCCGCTTGATCTCGCCGACCGTGTGGCCGGTATCGCAAAGCCATACCACTTCGCCGTCCGCATCTAGCGCCGCGATCACGCCATAGTCGGCAGCGCCCGAAACTTGCGATTTGCGCAGGCCAAAAAAGGTAAAGCCTGGCTCCATGGCGGCAGCGTCATTGACGGTGAGTTTTAATTCCGGGAAATCGGCCGGCAGGGGATCAGTGGTGAAGCTGGCCTGCCAAACGTCTTTGACAATGGCGCCGCTTTCTTCCAGAAGGCTGAGGCTGACCGCGTGGGTGCGCCCCGCCCGCATGCCGATCAGAATATGCGCATGGCTGGCCGACGGTTCCACCGGGACTGGCACCGTCCAGCTCCGGTCATCATCGGTGACGGTAATTTCCGCCGAAACCGGGCCTGAGGTTTCGAAATTCAAGAGCGCGGCCAGGGGAGCCGCGCCAGATGGGTTCACCACCAGCTCCGGCTCTTGGACAAATTGAAAGTCGGAATTTTTGGTTTCGTCGGTAATGATGTCCATGAATACGCCTTAAAAATAATCCGGCAGTTCTCTGGCCAGGGAGGCGCGAATGCGATCCCGCAAGGGGGCCTCCGCGTCCGCATGGTCAAAGGCGCGCCCGGTTACGGTTTCGAACAGGGAGACATATTTTGCGCTGAATTCCATCAATGTTTCGGCGGGGATTTTCGGGATCGGGTCCTTGTAGGGATCACAGCGCCCGGCGATCCAAAGGCGTAGGAACTCTTTGTCCAGGCTTTCCGGGTTCTCCCCCGCCGCGAAGCGGGCCGGATAGCTTTCGTTGATCCAATAGCGGCTGGAATCAGGGGTATGGATTTCATCGGCAAGGCGGATTTGGCCATTCTCGTCGGTGCCGAACTCATATTTGGTATCCACCAAAATTAGCCCGTTGGCGGCGGCGATCTCGCGCCCGCGGGCAAACACGGCAAGGCTGGTTTCGGCCAGCTCGTCCCATTGTTCCTGGCTGAGCAGCCCTTGTTCGATGATTTCGGGCTGCGTGATGGGCGCATCGTGGCCGCCGGCTTCGGCCTTGGTGGTCGGCGTCAGGATGGTACCGGGAAGTTTTTCGCTTTTGCGCAAGCCGTCTGGAAACTGGTGGCCGTAAAGCATCCGCTCGCCGCGCTCATACATGGGCCAGATGGAGGTGTCGGTTGAACCGGTCAGGTAATCGCGAACCACCATTTCGATGGGCAGCATATCCAGCCGCTTGACGATGGCGATATTGGGATCGGGATAAGAGATCACATGATTGGCGCAAATATCGGACGTTTCCTCGAACCAGAACTGGGCGGTCTGGTTCAGCACCTGGCCCTTATAGGGCACTGCGGCCAGCACCTGATCGAACGCCGATTGCCGGTCGGTGGCGATCAGCACTCGGCGCCCGTCTGGCAAATCATAGGAATCGCGCACCTTGCCGCGCTCGAATTTGGGCAATTCGTCGAAGGCGGCGTCGGTCAGGCAGTGATCGATAAGCGATTGAAATTCGGATAGCTCGGACATGGCAAATCTATAGCTCTCAGGGTTGTTGGGAAGGAAGGATGGACCACGGTAACCGGTGCCGCAAGGCTCCGTCAAATATAAGGGCGCAGCCAGTCCAGCCCGTCCTCGGTGCGCCCGCTGGGGACATATTCGGCGCCCAGCCAACCTTGCCAGCCGGCATCATCGATGGCTTCGAACAGAAATGGGAAATTGATCTCTCCGGTCCCCGGCTCGTGACGGCCCGGGGTGTCGGCGAACTGGATATGGCCGATGCGGTCCATGTTGGCAGTAATGGTGTGGATCAAATCGCCTTCCATGATCTGCATATGATAGATGTCGTATTCGATGCCGAGATTGGCGTGACCGGCGGCATCGATAGCGGCGAGGGCCTGATCGGTGGTGGTCAGCAAATAGCCGGGCCGGTCGCGGCAATTGACCGCCTCGACAGTCACCCGAATGCCGAGGCCGGACAAAGCCTCGGCGGCCAGGGCGGCATTGCCGCTGAGCACGTCTAGGCACTGGGCGCGCGCGAACTGATCCAGCGGTGGCCAGCCGGCTAAGATGTTCATGTTCTCTGGGTTAAGCGCCGCGCCATATTCGCACGCCTGATCGACGGCGTGCTTGAAATCATCCTCGCGCCCCGGCATGGCGGCCAAACCGGGACCGCCGGTGGCCAGATCGCCGGCGGATATATTGATCACCGCGATCTCCAGCCCGGCGTCTTGTTTGGCGGCGCGCAAATCTGCGGCGGGGATATTATAGGGAAACTGAATTTCGGCGGCACCGAAGCCGGCGGCGGCGGCGGCGGTGAAGCGGTCCAGCAAGTTATGTTCGGTGAACATCATCGAAATATTGGCCGAAAATCGCGGCATCGAAATCCTCCCTCAATTGAGCGTAAATTTTAAGCAAACGACGCGGCCTTGCAACCGGCGCCTCTATTATTTGCGGAACATCCGGTGATAGCCGATCACCGGATCACCGGTCAGGGCGACGCCGCCGATATCGTTGCGGGTGATCAGACCGATGACGCCGCGCTTCACCGGCAGATAAGGCAGCACTTCGGTTTTAACGCGCTCGAACCCGCAATGGGCGGCGCGGATGTCTTTTTCGGTGCGCGCGCGCCGAAGGCGGGCGATTGCCGTGTCGATTTTGTGAGAGCGCAGCCGGGTGATGTTCTGCGAAGACGCTGAATGCAGCGCCAGATCGGATATCGAGGGATGCACGAACGGCCCCTTGGGCTGAATCCAAAGGGCGGCGCGTCCGGTCACGATCTGATAGGTCAGGCTGCGATCTTGTCCCGTCACCACATGAACGCCGATGGAAATGCCAGCCTTGGCCCACATGGCCTGGATCATTTGCGCCGTCCGCCGCAAGGTCGGTGTATCTTCGGTCCACAGGACCGTACGGCTGAAATCCACCTCCAAAGCTGCCAAGATGTTGCGCGCGCCATCGGGGTCGAACGCCGGGTAGCCGGCATCGCTGCAGCGCCAGCGGCTACCTTGAAACAACTGCTCAGCCACATCGCCATCGGTGCCGCCAAGGCCGCGGGCAATAGCGCGCCGGTCGATGGCTTGCGCCAGAGCCAGGCGCACCACCGGGTCGCCGAGTGGTGCAATGGTCCGGTTGAAGCCGAGCGTGGCGCCGAATTGATCGAGGGTGCGCCGGTAGACCGAAAACCGCCTTGCCTTCAACGCCGCCTGGATGGCCCCATCGCCGGAGATCATGGCCACATCCAATTTCCCGCTCGCCAGGCGGCGCAAGATATCGTCAAGTTTGGATCCATCCAGGACATGGTAGGTAATCTCATCCAGATGCTGCGCCGACGGATCCCAATAGTTAGGATTGCGTTTGAGCACAACCCGCGCCCCCTGCTCCCAGGAGGCGATGCGGAACGGCCCGGCGCCGGCGCTTTTACCGGTAAGGCCCGGATGCGCCCGGTTGCGGGCCATGAAGGCGGGCGCATTCAATGACCAGACATAGGCGCCGCCATAACCGAGGATAGCGCGAAAGCCGGGATTGGGCTTGGAGAATTGAAACTCAACGAGCAACTTTCCGGGCGCCGTCACCTTCTTCAAGGGCGCCCCCATAACGGCGCGGAAACGGCGCGCATATTCGCTATCTAACAAGCGTTCGAAATGCTGCACATAGGCGTCGGCGTTCAAAGGCTCGCCGTTGGAAAAGCGGATGCCGGAACGCAATGTAACCCGCCAGCGCTTGAAATCGTCACCGGGAGTGGCACTGAGGGCCAGACGCGGGATCGGCTTTCCGGTCTTGGAAGAGGGCTCGAACAGGCGGTCATGGACGGCGAACAGGATTTGTAGGCGCGCGATGCCAGCGTGGGGCGCTAAGATATGATCGAAGCCGCCGAAATCATCCATGACACGCACATTGAGGCGGCCGCCTTTGCCGGGCGGATGCTCGCCCGCCGCTTCATTTGCGAATGCCAGGACCGCAAGCAACACGGCGATCAGCGGCACGCCTTGCAATAGTTTCATCGGCCGAGACAAATCAATACCGGACCCGTTTCCCCGCGATCGGGATATAATTGTTGCGCGAATGGTATGGACTAATACCATGATATGGCTTTTCGGGATCAAGCTAATTGCAAATGCCAAGATTAAGGACGTGCGCCATGATTAAAGTCCAAGATGTCTTATATGCTCGCTTCTCGGCGCCGGACCTGGATGTGATGGAGGCCTATCTTCTCGACTTCGGCTTGGTGCGGGCGGCCAGAGATGACAATGCCCTCTATATGCGGGCATCGGACGGCGAGCATCACGTCCATATTACCGAGCTTGGTCCGCCCGCCTTTCAGGGCTTTGCCTTCGAAGCGGCCTCATTGGAAGACTTAGCGATTATCTCCAAGGCCGATGGCGCGTCACCAATTGAAACCTTGGAGACCCCCGGCGGCGGCGCCCGCGTTACCCTGGCGGACCCGGACGGCTTCCAAATTGAGGTTGTGCACGGGCTGGAAACGCTGGCGCCCATCGACGTTGCTCACGCGGCGGCAAGGAATTCCGGCAGCGCCCGGCAAAGGCTGGGCGGCACCGTGCGCCTCGCGCCGGGACCGGCCAAATGCAAGCGCCTCGGCCATGTGGTGCTGAACGTCACCGACTTCGAAGCCAGCGATACTTTTTACAAAAGCCACTTCGGGCTGGTCTCCTCGGACGAGCTTTTCGACGAGGACGACGTCATCCGCGTCGCTTTTTCCCGGGTCGACCGGGGGCTTGATTATGTGGATCACCACACGCTGCTGACCGTGCCCGCCGAGGAAGCCGGGCTCGGCCACATCGCCTTCGAAGTGGAGGACGCCAACGACGTCTTCGTCGGCCATGAACATTTGGTGGCCAAGGGATACCGCCATAGCTGGGGCATCGGTCGCCACGTGCTCGGCTCGCAAATCTTTGATTATTGGTTTGATCCGTATGGCTTCCGGCTCGAACACTGGACCGATGGCGATCTGTTCAACCAGGACACGCCCATGGGCCGCCACCCCATGGCAACAGCTTTGGATTCCCAATGGGGCGCGACGGCGGCGGACAGGAAAGTCTGATCCGTTCAGTCCGATTTTTGGATACGAAACAGAAATACGCCGTTTGATTCGCTGGCTTGCAACAATGCGTGGCCGGCATTGGCGCAATATTCCGGAAAATCGATCATCGTTGAGGGATCGGTGGCGGTGACATGAATTTCCTCGCCCGCCTCCATGGCACGCAGCGCCTTTTTCGTCTTCAAGACCGGCAACGGGCATTTGAGGCCGGAAGTATCCAAGTCCGTGGTCATATGGCGCGTCCTCTTATTTCCGGTATATGGCTGCCGATTGCACGCCGACGCCGGGGCGCCCGCCAAACAATGCTTTGAGCCGCGTCAGCACTTCATCGGAAAGCGGCGGCGAATTGATGGACTTAACGTTGCTGGCAATATGGGCCTGATCGCCTGAGCCAAACAAGACCACATTTGCGCCCGGCTCGTGGCGCGCATAGCGGTAGGCGGCGTCCATCATATCCCGGGCTCCGCCCTCTTCCATCAAAAAATCCAGGGGATTGCCTCGGCTGCCAAGCTCGGCCGGAAATTCGTGCGCCTCCGCCATCGCCGCCAAGGTGTCCCGCACCCGGCCTGCATCAGACAGGAAGCGGCCCACATACATGACATAGGTTCCCCAGCCCTGTGCCATGGTGCGCGGAAAGGCGATGTCGCGGGCGTTTTGGTTGGTGGGTGAAAATGCCAGCATAGCCACATCGAAGTGATCGTCATCGAGCGCCAGGGAAAGGCCTTCATGGTTCAAATCCAGGGGCGGCGCCTCGGTAAGCCCGAGAAATCGGAACTTGCCCTTTTCCTGCTCGCGGCGGATGACGGGCAGAATTTCGGTAACCGCATAGTCATAGCTCGCCGGCGTGATGCCGTGCAGAAAAAATATGTCGAGGTGATCGGTGCCGAGGCGGCGAAGCGATTCTTCGAGCCCCGCCACCACTTCGCCTGGCTTGTGAAATGTCCCCTTCTGGCGGACATAATATTTGCTCGATAGCACCACCTGGTCCCGGTCCACATTCTTGAGACCTCGGCCGACCGCGTCTTCGGTGCCGTAGGTGTAGCCGCAATCGATCACATTGATGCCGAGATCAAGGGCAAATTTCACCGTGTCGGCAACCTCGGCCTCGTTTCTGCCGGCGGTCATGCCGAGGCGGGAATCACCGCCGCCGCCAAGCCCGGCGACGCTGACCCGGAGCCCGGTGCGGCCCAGCGTGGTGTAGTCCATCCGGTGCTTAACCCTTAGCCGCTTCGGCTTCGATCTGGGCGTGGGTCATACCCGGCTCGACGCCGAAACCGACCAGGGCGCCAAACAATATGTGCAATTTGGCACGGTCGGTTTTCGGCAAGGGCGGGCGCGACAAATATTCCGCATTGGCGCGCACGTGATCGGGATTGCCGGTGCCGAACAACACCACGTGGGCGCCGGGCTCATCGCGGGCATAGCGGTAGGCGGCATCCACCAGATTTTCGGCGCCCGCCTGATGGATAAGAAATTTGAGTGGTTCGGCCTCGCCCGCCAGCCGCTCCGGCAATTCACCGGTTTGCGCCAATTTATCCAGCTCGCGCTTCAAGCGTTCGGGGTAGCCGAACAAATTGCGCGATGCGAACATGATCAGCGTTCCCACATCCAAATCCTGGGAGCGCGGAAATATGCTGTCCCGGGCATTCTGATTGACCATCGAAAAGGCAACCATGATCACATCGAACAGATCGGCTTCCAGGCCCTTGCCAAGGGCGACATGATCGAGATCGCGCTGAGAAAATTCGGTGGCACCGAGGAAACGAAACTTGCCTTTTTCCTTTTCCCGCAATAGCACCTGAGCCAAGGTATTGACGGCGTAGTCGTAATTGACCGGATCGATCCCGTGCAATTGAAAAATGTCGATGCAGTCGGTACCGAGCACATCTAAGGAATTGTCCAAACCAGCGACAGCCTGATCTGCGGTCATCTTGACCCGGTTGGGCTTGTCGATGCTGAATTTGGTCGACAGTACATATTGGTCGCGCGGAATACCCTGCAAACCCGCCGCCACCACATCCTCAGTGCCGTACCCGTGGGCGGTGTCGAAAAAATTTATGCCGAGATCAAAGGCCAGGCGGACGATGGAAGCGGCCTGGCCCTTGCTGGCGCCATTGCGCAGACCCAGTTGGACGCCGCCGCCGGCGCCCAACCCGGCGACGCTGACTTCCAAATTCGTTCGCCCGAGTATGCGTCGTTCCATTGCTACTCCATCTATTTAGATTCCTGGTCGAAGGATGGCGAGCTTACTCGGAGCGCTGCGGCGCGGTAAAGACCAGAGCGGTTCCAGGCAAAAAAATGCTCCGCGGCTGCGGAGCATTTCGTTAATACTGAGTGGATGGATCAGGAGGCTTTGGCGGCCACCTTGTTTTCCACCTTGTCCCGATCGCCGGCCAGTTCGCGCAATTTCGCGTTGAGGCCGGAAATTTTACCACCTTGCTTGCGGATCACGGCACCAAACTCGGAGCGTTGGGTCAGCGCCATGGAGACGCCCTCGACAACAATATCGACGATGCGCCATTTACCGCCACGGCCGCGCAGCCGCCACGCCACCTTGACCGGTGGGCCATCAGGGCGAACGATCTTGCTGCTGATATAGGCTTGGTCGTCGCCCTTGCGCGCGATGCGCCCGATCTTGAATCCTTCGCCGGAATAGCCGCCCAGGCGGCGCCCATAAACGGTGACGATATAATCTTCGAACAGGTTGCGAAACTCTACCCGTTCAGCCGCCGAGGCCTTGCGCCAATGGCGCGCCAGAACCGTCTTTGAGATGAAATCAACATCGAAATTTTTGATCAGCAAACGACGGAGACCCCGGCTACGTTCTGCCGCGTCCGAAGAGCTGTTGGATAAAAGCTTGATCGCCTGATCGCCGAACGCCGTTATAAAACTGTCCGGACTTTGCTTTGGACCGGCATGCGCCTGCATAGCGATGCCCGCCGTCAGCACCAGCGCAGACAGCCATAAAGAGACCTTTTTAATTTTCGTGCCCACTTTCCGCTTCTCCCAATTTGGTCAGTTTATTAAAAGGACTATTTACCTATTATACGAATTTGAACCGAACCTAACCGATCTTGCCTCTACCTAGCTGTGATTTGGGTCACAACTAAGGCAATAAGTTATATTCAGATCAATAGCGCGATTCCGTATGTAAAAGGTTAATGCGGTCCTTTCAATGTTTCCGGGTCTCCTAAAAACATGGCAATTACGGGTCGAAAATCAAGCCTTTGAGCCTGAATTTTATGGCAGTCCCAGAGGCCAGTTTTAAATCTGACTTCCGGAATTTATCCTAACGTCTTGGCATCATGGTGCGATTCGCAAATTTTTGCCAGTGTTTATTTGCCATTCCTTTTTTACGCTAATTTCATGTGTATCCAGCCGCCCCCTATCCTTCGCCTTCGCCGGCGTAGCGGCGGAGGCGGATATCGGCCTGTTCTTTGTGTCCGGCGAAGCCTTCAAGGGCGCAAAGGCGGGAACAATATTTACCAATTTCCACCGATGCCGCCTCCGAAACCCTCTGATATGTGCAGGTTTTAATGAATTTACCCACCCAGAGACCGCCGGTATAACGCGCAGCCCGCTTGGTCGGCAAGGTGTGATTGGTGCCGATTACCTTGTCGCCGTAGGAGACATTGGTCTCTGGACCTAGAAACAAAGCGCCGTAATTGCGCATATTAGCCAAAAAATAATCGTCGTCGCGGGTCATCACCTGCACATGCTCGGACGCGATGCGGTCCGCCTCGGTGGCCATTTCCGCCAGATTATCGCAGACGATCACCTGGCCGTAATTGCGCCACGCTTCGCCGGCAACCGCAGCCGTCGACAGAACCTCAAGCTGGCGCTCCACTTCGGCAATGGTGTCGGAGGCCAGCGTCTCGGAATCGGTAATCAGAATAGCGGCGCTGGTGGGCCCGTGCTCGGCCTGGCCCAGCAGATCGGCGGCGCATAATTCGCCGTCTACTGTTTCATCAGCGATCACCAAGGTTTCCGTCGGCCCGGCCAGCAAATCGATGCCGACGCGGCCAAACAATTGCCGCTTGGCTTCGGCAACGAAGGCGTTGCCCGGCCCAACCAGCATATCGACGGCATCGATCTCGACCGTGCCCAGCGCCATGGCGCCCATGGCCTGGACGCCTCCCAGGCAATAAATCTCATCGGCGCCGGCCATATCCTGGGCGACCACGATGGCAGCGGCGGGCCCGCCATGATA